>NZ_JBXSQM010000013.1:0-55854 GCF_057063645.1 Lactobacillus sp. X-49 | reverse complement strand
AGAGAAAGTACGGTGGCAAAAGCAAGAAGGAAACACCTGTAACCATGCCGAACACAGCAGTTAAGCTTCTTAACGCCGAGAGTAGTTGGTGGGAGACTGCCTGCGAGGGTAGGAAGCTGCCGTGCTTATGGAGGATTAGCTCAGCTGGGAGAGCATCTGCCTTACAAGCAGGAGGTCACAGGTTCGAGCCCTGTATCCTCCATACCGAGTCGTTAGCTCAGTCGGTAGAGCATCTGACTTTTAATCAGAGGGTCGACGGTTCAAGCCCGTCACGACTCATGACCCCATTTTGCGGGTGTGGCGGAATTGGCAGACGCGCTAGATTTAGGTTCTAGTGTTCTCGGACGTGTGGGTTCAAGTCCCACCACCCGTATTCGCCAATATTTATACCATATTTACATCATGCCGATTTAGCTCAGTTGGTAGAGCATCTGTCTTGTAAACAGGGGGTCGTACGTTCAAATCGTATAATCGGCATACATAGTTACGCGGAAGTAGTTCAGTGGTAGAACATCACCTTGCCATGGTGGGGGTCGCGGGTTCGAATCCCGTCTTCCGCTTTCATTACTTGCCGGGGTGGCGGAATTGGCAGACGCACGGGACTTAAAATCCCGCGGTTGGTTTCAACCGTACCGGTTCGACTCCGGTCCTCGGCATTTAATGATGCGCCCTTAGCGCAACTGGATAGAGTGTCTGACTACGAATCAGAAGGTTGAAGGTTCAAATCCTTCAGGGCGCATATTTACGGGAAGTGGCTCAGTTTGGTAGAGCACCTGGTTTGGGACCAGGGGGTCGCAGGTTCGAATCCTGTCTTCCCGATTTGTAATCTTTATATCTTATGGTTACATTTGTTGGCGGTGTAGCTCAGCTGGCTAGAGCGTCCGGTTCATACCCGGGAGGTCGAGGGTTCGATCCCCCCCGCCGCTATTCGCTAGAGCTTGGACCTTTAGCTCAGTTGGTTAGAGCAGACGGCTCATAACCGTCCTGTCGTAGGTTCGAGTCCTACAAGGTCCATAACCAATGTAGGTTTTGTACATTTATTTAATAATAACATCGCGGGATGGAGCAGTATGGTAGCTCGTCGGGCTCATAACCCGAAGGTCGGTGGTTCAAATCCACCTCCCGCAATATGGTCCATTGGAGCAGTGGTTTATCTCGTCTCCCTGTCACGGAGAAGATCATCAGTTCAAATCTGATATGGACCGTAAGATGGCTCGGTAGCTCAGTCGGTAGAGCAAAGGATTGAAGCTCCTTGTGTCGGCGGTTCGATTCCGTCCCGCGCCATTTTAGTTTAAGTGCGGGTATGGTTTAGTGGTAAAACGAAAGCCTTCCAAGCTTTAGTCGCGAGTCCGATTCTCGTTACCCGCTTTATAGGGGCCTATAGCTCAGCTGGTTAGAGCGCACGCCTGATAAGCGTGAGGTCGATGGTTCAAGTCCATTTAGGCCCATATATATTTATGGAGACTTACTCAAGTGGCTGAAGAGGCGCCCCTGCTAAGGGTGTAGATCGGGTTATTCCGGTGCGAGAGTTCGAATCCCTCAGTCTCCGTTAAGAACAAAAAAGACTATTAAGTTTATTCTTTAATAGTCTTTTTTTGTTCTTAATTTAATTCTTTGAGAAAGTAAGATAATTGTTTTTTATTCTAAAGTTTATTTCTAAGCTTATCTTTAGCTAACAATCTGTCTTTCATGTTGCCATTATTGCTTTATATCCCAACGACAGGTTGTATTTCAAATGTTTTCATTTTATCACAACAATATTGTAACTTAAGTTGCTTTTTTGTTTGTGCCTTTTTTTACACAATAATAATTTTGGCAAATTGCTAGTTTTGATTCTAAAACCTATTTTAACTTAGGAGATAAGGTATCCAGTTCAATGATCCTGTTGAAGTTAGTTATCAATATTCTGTGGTATAGCTATCGGGATATTAATCATTATCAGAAAAGTTAAAAAATTGAGGTTTTATATGTTATAAACTTTATAAGAGACGTTATTGCTACATTATTTTTATGTAAAATAAAAAAAGTTAACTTTTTTGTGAAAAACTCTTGCAAGATTCAAATTATTCCTGTATTATAAATAACGTTGTTGATTCAAAAAAGCAGTTAAGTGTTGAAATCAGGAATAAAAAGTAGTTGACAAATTCAGCTAAGTTAGGTATTATAATTAAGCGTCATGTGACGTTAATAATAACGAACATGACCCGTTGGTCAAGTGGTTAAGACATCGCCCTTTCACGGCGGTAACATGGGTTCAAATCCCGTACGGGTCATTACCATTAAGTTGGTACATTTACATTTGGAGGATTACCCAAGTGGCTTAAGGGGACGGTTTTGAAAACCGTTAGACGGTCTTGCCGTGCGTGGGTTCAAATCCCACATCCTCCTTTAATAACATCGCGGGATGGAGCAGTATGGTAGCTCGTCGGGCTCATAACCCGAAGGTCGGTGGTTCAAATCCACCTCCCGCAATATGGTCCATTGGAGCAGTGGTTTATCTCGTCTCCCTGTCACGGAGAAGATCATCAGTTCAAATCTGATATGGACCGTAAGATGGCTCGGTAGCTCAGTCGGTAGAGCAAAGGATTGAAGCTCCTTGTGTCGGCGGTTCGATTCCGTCCCGCGCCATCAGCCTGGAGGAGTAGCGAAGTGGCTAAACGCGGCGGTCTGTAAAACCGCTCTCTCTGAGTTCGGCGGTTCGAATCCACCCTCCTCCATAATAGGGATATCGTATAAAGGTAGTACATCGGTCTCCAAAACCGCTAGTGTGGGTTCAATTCCTACTATCCCTGTTTAACTTCATGGCGGAATTGGTGAAGGGGTTAACACACCGGTTTGTGGATCCGGCATACATGGGTTCGAATCCCATATTCCGCCCTAGCATTGGGATATAGCCAAGTGGTAAGGCACTAGACTTTGACTCTATTATGCGCTGGTTCGAATCCAGCTATCCCAATCTATTAATAAAATATTCAATGGCGGTGTAGCCAAGTGGTAAGGCAGAGGTCTGCAAAACCTTAATCGTCGGTTCAAATCCGATCCCCGCCTTAAGGTTCAGTCATTGAACTATTAGTTAATAATATTAGACGATGGCGGTGTGGCGGAATTGGCAGACGCGCCAGACTCAAAATCTGGTGTCCGTTTAGGACGTATCGGTTCGACCCCGATCACCGCTATTTTTAACAGCTCCATAGGGAGCTGTTTTTGTTTATAAATTTTTCTTTATAAAAATTGCACATGTTATGTGGAATCTTTATAATACCTTTATACGGAGGTATTCAAATGAATATTGGTATTTTTACCGATACATATTTTCCACAGATTAGTGGTGTGGCCACTTCTATCAAGACGCTGAAGGATTCCCTTGAAGAACAAGGCCATAATGTATTTATTTTTACAACAACTGATCCACACGTAGCTAAAGGGACAGTCGAGGCAAATGTTTTTCGTTTTAGTAGTATGCCATTTATTTCGTTTACAGATCGCCGAATTGCTTATCGAGGCTTTTTTGAGGCAACAAAAGTTGCCCGAGAGGTTAAACTGGATATCGTTCATACACAGACAGAATTTGCATTAGGAATGATTGGCAAATATGTTGCACACCAACTAAAAATTCCAGCAATTCATACATATCACACAATGTATGAAGATTATTTGCACTACGTGTTAAATGGTCATTTGTTGCGGCCTTACCATGTTAAGCAGTTTACGAATGTCTTTCTTAAAAGTATGGATGGTGTAATTGCTCCTAGTAAGCGCGTTGAGGAGCTTTTACGACGGTATAAAGTTGCTATTCCACTAAAAATTATTCCTACTGGAGTTGATATTAAAAGCCTTAATACGCCAGTTAACCGCAATGTTCGTCATGAATTGGGAATAGCGGACAATGCCCCCGTTTTATTAACGTTAAGCCGAATTGCTGGAGAAAAAAAGATTGACCGAATTTTAAATGTGATGCCAGAAATTATCGATGAATTTCCTCAGCTGCGTTTGGTGATTGCCGGAGATGGTCCTGATGTGGAAACTCTAAATGAACAAGTAGAACGATTAACGCTTGAGGATAATGTCATTTTTGCTGGAGATGTTTTACATGAAGATGTAGGTGCCTTTTATAAAATGGCCGATCTATTCATTTCGGCTAGTGATACAGAAACACAAGGTTTAACCTATATAGAAGCTTTGGCTGCTGGAACTAAATGTGTTGTTTATGATACAGATTACACAGAGCATGTGTTTGATGATAAGGATTTTGGACAGGTTTTTACACGTCCTGATCAAATGAGGGATGAGATATTGTCATATCTCAGGGAAGATCCCATAAAAATTCCAGAAAAGAAATTATCTAAAAAACTTGAACAAATTTCCGCCAAACGATTTGGAAGTGAGGTTCACCAATTTTATAAAGACGTAATTAAAAACTACCAAGTAAATCTCAAAGAGGATAGCAATGATTAGAATTAATATGTTTTCACAGGCTGCTTCTGTTAAAGGTCAAGGTGTGGGCTCTGCTTATAACGAACTTATTAGTCTGCTTAGAAAGCGCTTAGTGGATCAGTTTTATGTAACAAATAATAAGTATGGTGAGAGTGATTTGACTCATTATCACACGATTAATCCCACTTATTTCGTTAATAGTTTTTCACCCGCTCGTGGCCGCAAAATTGGTTACGTTCACTTTTTACCAGAAACACTTGAGGGTTCAGTTAAATTACCCTCATGTGCCAAGAATATTTTTTACAATTATGTGATTAATTTCTATAAACGAATGGATCAGATCGTTGTAGTTAATCCAATTTTTATTGATAAATTAGTCAAATATGGAATTAAACGTGAAAATGTTCAGTATATTCCCAATTTTGTTGCAAAAAGTGAATTTTATATTGAAAGCCAAGAAAAAAAGAATGCCTTTCGTCATCAATTAAAAATACCATTAGATAAATTTGTGGTTTTTGGTGATGGTCAAGTTCAGGAACGTAAAGGTGTTGATGACTTTGCTCGAATGGCTCAGGCCAATCCTGAAATGCAGTTTATTTGGGCTGGTGGATTTTCCTTTGGTAAAATTACTGACGGCTATGATCACTTTAAAAAATTGGTTGATCATCCGCCGAAGAACTTAAAGTTTACAGGGATTATTGATCGTGAACAATTGGTGGATTACTTAAATATTGCTGACCTCTTTGTCTTGCCATCATTTGATGAATTATTTCCAATGTCCGTTTTGGAAGCTTTTAGTTGCGGAACACCTGTCTTGCTTCGTGACCTTGAGTTATACAAAGCAATTATCAGCGGATATTATTTAAAGGGTAATGATTTTTCTGAGATGAACGCGCGATTGCGTCAGGTTGCCAATGATAAGACGCTTTTGAATAAATATAGTAATTTATCTAATATGGCTAGTGAGAAATATTCAGAAGATAATTTGGCTCGAATTTGGAGTAATTTTTATCATGAACAGTATGAACTTGGTCGCAAATTGGGACAGATTCGCTGATGAATAAAAAATATCTGTGGGGAATTATTATTGTCTTATCGATCAGTGCTGGGGTTTTATATTTTGATTTACGCAATATTCCAATTAGACAATTACAACATGTTGCTCAAAATATTAATCCAGTTGGTTTACTATTGGTATTTGGCCTGATGCTTGCTTCTTACTTGTTTGAAGCAACTACTTTAGCAGTTTTAGCAAAAAGTCAAAATGAACCGCAGCGTTCAAAGTGGGCATTTTTTAGAATTCCAATTATTCAAGCTTTATTTAATGCAATAACCCCAATGTCAACTGGTGGTCAACCGTCGCAATTAGCTGCAATGATCCAAATGGGTATTGAAGGCGGACGTGCTACCTCTTTATTAGTGATGAAGTTTATTATTTATCAGGTTGTGGTTTTTTTCGCTTATGTAGTGACTATTATTACTGGCTTTCAGATGGTAGCGACTAAATTTGCTGGGCTAGCCCTTTTAATTGCAATTGGTTTTTTAATTCATATTAGTTCTATTGCTTTTTTATTGGCAACACTTTTTGCGTATACGTGGACAAAAAAGGTTACCAATGTGTTAATGACTTTTTTGGCAAAATTTGTTGATGCTAAACGCGTCGCAAGTTGGCAAAAAAATGTTATGGCCAAAATTGATTCTTTTTATCAAGAAAGTCAAAAATTAAAAAAAGAAAAAAAGAAATTACTTTTGTGTTGTGGGTTGACGATATTACAGCTACTTTGCTTTTATTCAATTCCTTTCATGATTTTGGTAGCACTTAATATTTCAGCAGATTGGATCAATGTGACCCAAATGAATATTATGATTACTATGTTAATGGCAGTTGTCCCAATTCCAGGAGCATCGGGAGGAGCGGAATATAGCTTCCAAAAGCTTTTTGCAAGTTTTGTTAGTTCTAAAGAATCGCTAATTGTGGGAATGTTTCTTTGGCGATTTGTTACGTATTTTTTTGGAATGATTCTCGGGATTGGGGGATGGATTTTTAAACCCAAAAGGGTCGTAGATCAACAAAATGATTAATTTTCACTAAAATTACTAACCTTAATTTTACTTGATGTAGTATCTTAGCAAGATGGGGAGATAAAAGGATGACACGGACTAAGTCTTTTATACAATGGTTAACCAAAAACAAATTAGGCTTTTTTACCATTGTTTTAATATCATTTTGGATAAAATCTTACGTAATATACTTAACCAAATTTAATTTGGGTGCAGTCGGGTCAATGCAAAATTTCCTTTTATTACTTAATCCTCTTCCAACGGGAATACTTCTATTAGGAATAGGGCTGTTCTTTAAGGGACGTAAGTCATATTGGATTATTATTATAATTGATTTTTTGTTAAGTTTATGGCTATTTGCAAATATTTTGTATTATCGCGAATTTTCTAATTTTTTATCATTTTCAATTATTAAAACTTCTGGTTCAACAGCTGATAATTTAGGTAAGAGCATAGTGGGAATTACACATGCGACTGATTTTCTATCTTTTCTGGATGTTGTGGCAATTTTTGCTCTTTTATGTAGTAAGATTATCCACTACGATTTACGACCATTAAAAGTCAAGTTTAATTTGTTAGTCGAAAGTTTAGCTATAGTATTAATTGGAATTAACTTGTTGATGGCACAAAAAGATCGCTCAGGATTACTAACGAGAACTTTTGATAATAGTTATATTGTTAAGTACCTCGGTATTAACGAATATGCGGTATATGATAGTTTTAAAACAGCTCAAACTAGTGAACAAATGGCAAAGGCAAACGTTTCAGATTTGCGTTCAGTAAAAAAATACTTAAAAATAAACTACATTAAGCCAAATGCAGAATACACTGGAGTTGCAAAAGGTAAAAATGTTCTAGTTATTCACCTTGAAAGTTTTCAACAGTTTTTGATTGGCTATAAGTGGAAAGGTAAAGAAGTAACCCCTAATCTGAATAGATTATACCACTCCAAAAGTACGCTAAGTTTTGCAAATTTTTATAATCAAGTAGGGCAAGGTAAGACATCTGATGCTGAAATGATGTTGGAAAACTCGCTGTATGGTTTACAATCCGGCTCGGCTATGTCAAGTTATGGTACTTCTAATACGTTTGAAAGTGCTCCAGCGATTCTTCAACAAAAATCAGGTTATACAACAGCAGTAATGCATGGTGGTGCCGGTTCGTTTTGGAATCGTAATAATGCTTACAAGCAGTTTGGTTATCAATATTTTATGCCACTTTCATATTATGAAAATAAACCTAAATATTATATTGGTTACGGTTTAAAGGACAAAATTTTCTTTTCTCAATCAATTAAATATATAGAACGTTTACCACAACCTTTTTATCTTAAGCTGATTACTGTGACAAACCACTACCCATATGATTTAGATAAAAAGAATCAAACAATTACACGTACTGATACAGGTGATGAAACAGTTGATGGATATGTGCAAACCGCTCATTATTTGGATCAAGCAATTGGTGAACTTCTCAGTTGGTTAAAGAAAACGGGGCTTAATAAAAATACACTTCTGGTATTGTATGGTGATCATTATGGTATTTCAGGTAATCATCATAAGGCTAGTGCAGAATTACTAGGTCAAGATGAATTTAACAATTTTGATAATTTAAAGTTTCAACGTGTACCTTTGATGTTTCATATGAAGGGTTTGAAAGGAGGGATTAGTAAAACTTATGGTGGAGAAATAGATGTTTTACCAACGCTACTCAATTTATTAGGAATTAGTAATTACTCTACAATTCAATTTGGTCATGATTTACTTAGTTCTGAAGCCCCGCAAATAGTAGCTCAACGAAATGGTGATTTTATTACTCCGCAATATGCTAAAGTTGGCAGTGCCTATTTTTACACAAAAACAGGTGATGAAATTGTTGACCCTGATTCCAAATTAAAGAAAAAGTTAATTGCGCTTTCAAACAAAGTAACAACACAATTGTCTTTGTCAGATCGTGTAATTACTGGAAACTTGTTGCGTTTTTATAAACCCAAGTGGTTTAAACGGGTTAAATCGCATGATTATGATTATAATGAAGAAGTGGCGCTAAAAAATTTATATTCTAAAGATAAGACATCGCTGTGGTATCGTCACCATAAAAAAACGACACAAAAGATGTTTAAAACTAATGCACCAGAGTTAGAAAAATAAAACTCGAAATAATATATATTTTGTGTTAAAATTTATCAGTAATCGTATCTGTATATTGGAGGCAGCGTATTGTATAACTTATTTATGACGCTACTAATTATTGTTTCAATCTTAATTGTTATTGTGACAATGATGCAGCCGCAAAAGCAGCAAGATGCATTGAACGCCTTATCTGGCGGTGCAGTTTTTAGTGGTCAAACGAAAAAACGTGGTTTTGAGGCATTTATGGAAAAGGTGACAGCCGTTTTACTGGTTCTCTTTTTCGCTTTTGCTATTGTATTAGCTTATTTGTCTTCAAAGTAAGTTTCAGTTCCTCCCGATCAAGTGATGGGAGGACTTTTTTTATCTATTTATAAGAAATGGAGATTTAAGTGCATGGCACAAAATGAGAAAATTTTAGCTAATGTTTTAGAAATCTTTCGCCATAATCCTAAAAAACAATATCAAGTAGAACAAATTGAACGTCTTCTGCGACGTGATCGTTTAGGGGGATTCTCTGACATTGTTAAGGCTCTATCTTTTTTGGAACAGGAAAAGAAAATTATTACTGATGGTCATGGACACTATCAATTAGCTCAAGAAAATATCATTGTAGAAGGAACTTTTAAGGCTAATAGTAAGGGATTTGGCTTTGTTAAACTTGATGATGAGGATACAGATGATATTTTTATTTCAAGAGATTACACTAACTACGCAATTGATGGCGACCAAGTTAGAGTTAAAATTACAGCTGGGGGCAATCCTTGGAATGGTAAAGGTCCTGAAGGACAGGTTGAGGCAATTATCGAACACGGGCTTAAGACCTTAGTTGGTGAATTTTATGCTTTAACAGATGCTCAAGTTAAAGTTAGCCACTTCATTGGTTATGTTTCAAGTACGAATAAAAAATTAACTAATTATCGTGTGTACGTGGGTGAGAATGGTTTACATCCCCAACCAAAGGATATTGTTAAAGTAACAGTCAGCGATTATCCAAATGCAGATAATCCTGATGCGATGATGGGAGCAGTCATTGGAATTGTTGGTAATAAAAATATGCCCGGTGTTGACATTATGGCAATTGTTGCTGATCATGATGTTAAAACTGAATGGGATGAGGAAGCCCAATTACAAGCTAATGAAATTCCAGATCACGTTACTGAAAGTGAAATGGTTAACCGTGAAGATATTAGAAATCAACCAACAGTGACAATTGATGGGGATGATTCTAAAGATTTTGATGATGCGGTCGTTTTGTGGAAATTGCCTAACGGTAATTATCATCTTGGAGTACACATTGCTGATGTAGCACACTATGTTCGGGAAAATACACCACTTGACAAAGAAGCCTTTACACGGGGTAATAGTACTTATCTTGTTGACCGGGTAATTCCAATGTTACCGTTTCGACTATCTAATGGAATTTGTTCTTTAAACGAAGGTGTAGATCGGTTAGTTTTATCGTGTGAAATGGAAATCACATCAGAAGGTGACCGAGTAAATTATCAAATTCATCCGTCAGTTATGCGCTCACATGGCAGGATGACTTATAAGAATGTTAACAAGGTTTTGGACCCAGAAAACCACGAGGTACTGGAGAAAAAATATCAAGACCTTGCACCAATGTTGCAAGAAATGGCAGAATTACATAATGTGCTTTATCAAAAGAGACATCAACGTGGGGCAATCGATTTTGAGGAGCCAGAAGCTAAAATAGTTGTTGATAAGAATGGTAAACCCTTAGATATTGTTCTTCATGATCGGGGAACAGCTGAGAAAATGATTGAATCATTTATGTTGATGGCCAATGAAACGGTTGCTGAAGACTTTTATAAAAAGCATGTGCCATTTCTCTATCGTGTTCATGAAACGCCTGATGGTGAAAGAATTAAGAGCTTTTTTGAATTTTGTAGTGCATTTGGGCTGAATATTACAGCTGATCCTAACCATGTTAAACCAATTGACTTACAAAAAGTGGTTACTAAAACAATAGGTACACCAGAAGAAGCAGTTGTTCAAATGATGATGTTACGTAGTCTGAAACAAGCACATTATTCTGAAGAGCCACTTGGTCATTTTGGATTAGCAGCACAGTTTTATACACACTTTACTTCGCCAATTAGGCGTTATTCTGATTTAATGGTTCATCGAATGATACATTTTTACAGTGAACAAGGATTGAGTAAGGATGTTCAAGACCATTTTGCTAATTACTTGCCTGACGTCGCTGATCAAACTTCAACACAAGAACGGGTGTCAATTGATACTGAGCGTGAAGTTAATGATTTAAAAATGACCGAATATATGGCTGATCAGGTTGGTCAACATTTCGAGGCAGTGGTTTCTTCAGTGACAAGCTTTGGAATGTTTATACAGTTACCTAACACAGTTGAAGGTCTGATACATATTTCAAATTTAAACGATGATTTTTATAGTTTTAATGAAAAGAATATGACTTTGACGGGGCGGGGAACTCATAAGCAATATCACGTGGGGATGCCAATAAAAGTTACATTAATCAATGCCAATGTTGATCAACATCAGCTAGATTTTGAAATTTATGACCCTAATTCGTCCCAAAAGATACATTCAAAAAATGATCATGGGGGTAATAAACGTAAATTTAACAATGATCGTGGTCGGCGTAATAGCAATCGAAGCAATTTTCATCAAAATACTAATCATCCTCATTTTAGTAAATATAAGCATTAGGTTAGAAAATTGAAAAACGAAAAAAATGACAATTTAATTACTCAAAATAAAAAAGCACATCATGATTATTTCATTAAAGAAACGTTTGAAGCAGGGATAGCCTTAACTGGAACTGAAATTAAATCAGTACGAGCACGGCGGATCAACTTACGTGATGGTTATGTTCAAATTATTAGAGGTTCTGCCTTTTTAGAAAATGTACATATTAGTGAATATGAACAGGGGAATCGTTATAATCATGAACCGGTTCGGAGTAGACGGTTACTTTTACATAAAAAAGAGCTTACTCGTTTGGCAAAACAGCAGGCTGAACGTGGAATTGCAATCATTCCACTTAAAGTTTATTTGAAGCATGGTTTTGCTAAAGTATTAATTGGTGTGGGTCAAGGAAAGAAAAAATATGATAAGCGTGAGACCATCAAAAAGCGCGATCAAGAACGAGATTTACGAAGACAGTATAAGATTTAAAAAAAGGTTTGATTATATCTATAGTCAAACCTTTTTAATATATCAAATTTTGATCACATAATTATTTCTGTTAAAATGGAGGTAAACAAATTAATTGTGAAAAATTTAGCTAAGTGTATTGATTACATTTTTAATTTTGCGTATTATTAAAATAGATATATTTAGTATAATAGATTGATACACTATCACTTAGAATTAACTTTTTTGGGTAGCACGGCAGAAATCTAAGATCTGCTAACGTGTAAGGAATTGAGGCAAAATGAAATTTAATGACGTTTATAATCATGAACGAGTAACGCGAAAGTTTACTAATCGTAAAGTTAATGAAAAAATGATTGCTCAAATAGTTGAGCGGGCACAACAATCACCATCACTGCTTAACTCTCAACCTTGGAAGGCATATACATTGACTGGTAATGCCCTCAGTGGCTTAAAGAAAGAAGTAAAAAAACAGCTTGATTTAAAAGTTGAACCACATGAAGATTTTGCGCGAATGCTATCACTTAATTGGGATCCATATCCTAGTCAAAATATGGCAGCTTTAGGAGCATCACAACCATACTTTTTTAATAATAAAATGGATTTATTTACTGATGCTAATAATACTATGTTTAATGCTCAGGATGTTGTATTTGTTACTATTCCTAAGGCGTCTCCTGTCTGGTCGGTTTATGATTTGGGAATTTTCTCGCAGAGTATAATGTTGTTGGCAATTAATGAAGGATTATCTGTTATGCCAGCACATTCAATGGTATCGTATCCAGAATTAGTTCGTAAGTATGGTCATATTTCCGAAGATGAGTTAATTGGAATGGCTATTGGATTAGGATATAAAGATAATACTGCTGAAGTAAATGATGATAAATATATTCCTGCTCGATTGCCATTTGAGGAAATTTATAAATTGGTTAAGTAGTTTGAGGATTTTTTATAAAAACAGGGGTATTGATGTTAAGATATATGGTAGAAGTTTTATTAAAAGGTGATATAAATTTTGAACAATACCCGTATAGTTATTAATTTGATAGCTACTTTAGTCATTTTTGCTTTTGCAGCGTTTTTTGTGGCAGCTGAGTTTGCTTTGGTTCAAACCAGATCAAGTCAGCTTGAGGATATGCTAGCAAATAACGAGGGCAACCGTCGTAAAATTAAGCGTGCATTGCACATGACCCATAATTTGAATGAATATTTATCGACAACGCAGGTCGGTACAACTTTAGTGGGAGTTGTTTTAGGGTGGTTTTCTGCAGATACATTTGCGACACTTTTTGAAAGACTATTAAATTTGACGCAGGTAAATTATTCGATTTTACGGTCTATCAGTGCAATCTTAGGTCTAATTTTGCTAACCTATTTAGAAGTTGTTATCACTGAGATAGTACCTAAAAATATTGCTATTGATATGCCGGTTAAGATTTTACTTGGAATTACCTCACCACTACAATTTTTTCATACTTTGGTTTATCCATTTGTTTGGCTTCTTAATATAAGCTCTAATGGTTTATTAAAAATATTAGGTTTTGAGCCTGCTGATGAAGAAAATCAAATTTATTCACAATCTGAAATTATTAAATTATCACGCAAGGCTGTTCATGGTGGATCACTGGATAAAAATGATCTTACTTATATGACAAGAGCATTTGAATTTAACGATAAAATAGCTAAAGATATTATGACAGATCGTACAAGAATCTTAGCGATCAATTCGACTGAATCAATTAAACATGCTTTAAACATGTATTTAAATGATGGCTTTAGTAGATTACCGGTTGTTCGTGAAAACAATAAAGACGATGTTGTGGGTTATATTTATGCTTTTGATGTCATTCAGCAGAGTCAAGTTGATGCTCAAGTCCCAGTGACTAGAATTATACGAACCATGATCACTGTTCCAGAATCGATGCCTATTCAGGATATTTTGCATTTGATGATTAAAAAGCATACCCCAATTGTTCTAGTCGTTGATGAGTACGGGGGGACAAGTGGAATTGTAACAGATAAAGATATCTATGAAGAACTGTTTGGAACGGTTAAGGATGAAATTGATGACGTTTCTGACGATTATATTATTAAGGATAAAGATGGCAACATTCATATTTCTGGTAAAACAACTCTATACGATTTTGCACGTTACTTTAGAAGTGATTTAAAGAGATTCCAAGATAGTGATATTATTACTCTTGGTGGTTATATGATGGAGCATTATCCCGATTTAAAAGAAAATGAAACTGTTGAATTTGATAATTTTGAGTTTAAGTTAGAGAAACGTGAACAGGGATTTATGAATTGGTTTATCGTTAAACAATTAAAGCTTAACCAAACAGATCAGTTTACTTAAAATAAAAAGTAGATTGATATAAGTCTACAAGTCAATAATAAACGTGGCAAATGTCAAGGCTAATTCTAGCGCATGATAAACGCACAGTTATGTACACCTTTCTAAAGATTTCGTGCCATAAGCACCCTTTTCTTTCAAGTAAAACAGCTGATTGCCCTCAAAACAATTTGCTATCAATTCAACTTTAATTATAGCAAAAGCATTGAGTTTACCGAAACTTTGCATACAACATAGAGTATTATATGAAATATTTATTGCAGCTAAAACCCACTTTTTAAATTTTGTTGAATAGAATATACTGCATAATAAAATGTTTATCTATTAAATTTAATTAAAAGCCAAAATATAAACTTGCTTAATTTGGTATTTTATCTTTTCCTGCAACTAAATGATTGAATCAGTCAGTACAAGATGTTGAAGGTATCGGTCAGTTCGTTAATTGGAGGTAATTAGCCGATGCAATTAAGTGTATTCAAAAATAAATATCTTAGCCCATGGTTTAATACAGGTTATAAAAAATTATCAAGGTGTTGAATGAACTTGAATCTTATTTAACAGATATTTGATTTGGGCAAATTTTTAAAATATATTCTGAAGATTGAAAGAACGCTGGATATCAATCTGAGCGTTTTTTTGTGTAATGAATTTTTTTCGAGACTTGTAGCAGCTTTGGCAACTGTAGGTTGTCAGTTACGCATCACAAATTTGCTTGGCAAAAAGGAGGGTTAGGAGATAATTAAGCTAACAAATTTGAAAGGATGATTGTGATGGAAAATATTTTTGTTGAGCAATTAAATAAATTGAGACGCAAACAAAGATTATCCCAAAATGATTTGGCGCAAAAATTGTACGTTTCGCGGCAATCCGTTTCTAAGTGGGAGTTAGGAGAAACTGAACCGGATATTACTAAGCTGATTAACTTAGCCGAGATATTTGGTGTATCACTGGATTATTTATTGGCAGGTGTATCAACTAAACGGGATCTTTTGTTGAAAGTTACTGATTTGCATAAGTCATTTGCCTATCCGGTATTAAGGAAGGTTAACTTAACGATTGCAACGAGAGATCGTATTGCATTGTTGGGCAGTAATGGTGCGGGCAAATCAACCTTAATTAAAATAATTACCCAATTGTTGCAGCCAGACAGTGGTAAGGTTGAATTGTTTTATGATCCCAAGACCGATTTAAGCATTATGCCTCAGGAAAATGTTTTGATTGACACGCTAAAGGTATCCGAACAGCTGCAATTAGAAGCCGCAATCGATCAGGTTTATGATGAGTGGAAGATTGATGCACTACTCGAAAAATTTAATCTTAAGCAGCAGGCTAAACTTGCTATTAAAAAGCTATCTGGTGGTCAAAAACGCAGATTACTTCTTTTGTTAACTTTGATTAAGCCGAGTAAGTTTTTTATATTCGATGAGCCGACAGCTGGAATGGATTTAAAAACAATCGATTTTTTTTGGCAGCAGCTGGATCATATTAACAGCACGGTTTTAACGACAACTCATGATTTTAACCAGATTGATAAGTATTTTTCTCGAGTTGTGTTGCTCAAAGATGGGCAAATTGCTCAGAATGTCAATGTTGATGAAATTCACCAGCATCATCAGACAATTGAACAGTGGTACCGGCATTTTAACGATGGCAAGGAGACTAATAATGATTAAATGGCTACAATTAAAAAATATTTTGCACAATCCTCGCTTCATAGTGTTTACAATTATTATTCCGATTTGCTGGTATATATTGATGCTGAATGCAATTCCTTCTTACACTGGTATCAATTATGCAATTTTCTTAATTGCCTGTTTGTGGGGGATTGTCGGCAACTCAGTTGTAACTTTTGGCAAAAGAATCAATACGGGCAAGCAGTATTATGCATTAAAAGATAAAACATCATTTTATTCCCTGGGACATTATTTGTTTGATCAGGTATTGCTGCAATTAATTCTGAATCTAATTATCATTATGGCGAATATTATTATCGGTGTTGGCTGCTCTAAGATAAAATTTGATGATAAATTGATTATTTGTATGCTGCTATTAAGCAGCGCTGGTATTTACAGTAGTGTGATCGGCTTTACATTAGGAATGCTCTTGCAAGAAGACACGCTTGATGAGTTAACTTTTTTCTTAATGCTAATTATGATGATGGTGATTAGTCCCTTTGAATTATTTAAACAAGATACTTTCACTAAATGGCTCACTAACTTGCAAAAAATGTTTCCCTTTCACTATATCTTTAGTGCAGTCAATGATTTGTTAACTAGACAATCCTTTGTTAAGGATTTAGCCTTGCTATGTTTAACATTTGTTGTCACACTAATTCCGTGGTTAATAATTATTTGGTGGAAAGATAAAAAGGGTACAATAAGTGCTTTTTAATAAATCACATGATTATGTTAAGTACTCTTGTTATCAACAATTTATATTGTAAATGTTAACAAACTTGTCGCTTATAGGCTACGCGAGGTTGTTAATTTTATCCGTGACTATAATGACTTAAACTTGAAAACTAAAAATCACCGCGAAAGAGAGTGGTTTCTAGCTTTTTTGTACAAAAATAAAGATGAGGGTGCAATACTTAATATTTTAAATTTACCCTCTTTATGTGGTATTGAAGATCCCAATTTGCGGCAACTAAAAAATAATCTTATTCTTGAGTATATAAATATCAGGCAGAAAGTGATCATGAACGAATTAAGGAGCGCCAACGTCAAGGTATCGAAATAGATAGCTAAAGCAGAAGGTCGCTATCATGGGCGTAAGCCTAAATATTCTAAAGATAGTCCACAATTGCAACACGTTTTTAGACTTTATAAGAGTGATATGACCGACACCAGAGTAGTAAAATTAACTGGTATCAATCGCGCAACTTTCATACGATATAGAAAAAAATTGAAATCGTTTATTAATCTTTCTATTATCACAAGGCGATAGAAAAAGCAGGCTTTTGGTGTTCATTTCAAAAGTACTACTTTCAAATAATTTATTTACTTCTCCAATATAATCTACCGTCATCCGTTCTATTCAAAAAGTTATATTCTATTAAATCACGTCTTCTTGTAACATAATTATCTATAAGTCCCATTAAAATGAGATTTACATCCTGTTCAGAGTATTTCTTTTCAGGCTCAAATTTAGTCGCTAAATAAGATAAGACAAGTAATCGATTTTTTTCTTTTCCCGGCCAAATTTTCACTCTACCTCTAGAATCGACGTACTTATCTAATGTAATGTTATGCTCCATTAACTCTTACTGCCTTTCTATTTAACAAATAGCTTATTCCAAATAAAACTATCCCTAAAGTTGCTAAAAAAATTTAAGCACTACCAATTCCAAAATTATCTGATATATAACCATTAATTGACAAAACAATTACAGAAACACCCGCATCAAGTGTATTACTGACTGAAATTATTGTTGCCCTATTAGATTCCATTGTAATACTTTGTTGTAGTATTGTCTCTTGAAGAATTTGTTCAATACTACCGAATATAGTATTGAGCAAAAAGAAAAATTTTGATAAGTTTAAATCTTTAATTAAACAATAAAAACAACTTAGAAATCAAGGACTTGGACCTTAAACTAATATGCTATTCATGACACAATATAGCTGTAAAGAAAAAGAAATCTTGCAAAACAAGACTTCCCTTCTAAATATCAAGCCTCCGCTTTAAATGCGGCTGACAATTATAGTTTTACGAAAGTATCTACCAATAACTAGCCAAAATAAAATTAACCCTCTAGATTGGACCAAAATCCATCTAGAGGGTTAACTTAACAGTCTTCTTTTTATTTGATTATTTTATTTATTGGTAACGCGTCCAATGATTTCAGGCTTAAGTACACCAATGTAGCGAAGATTGCGGTAGGCATTCATAAAATCTAGTCCATAACCAACAACAAATTCATTGCCTACTTTTGAACCATAATATTCAATATCAACATCGGTTCGTCTGTTAGTTTCTTTATTAAGTAGTACGCAGCATTTGACACTTTTGGCGCCTCGTTCTTTGAGCAGATTCTTCATATACTTTAAAGTAAGACCAGTATCAACAATATCTTCGACGATAAGTACATCGCGACCATTGACATCAGTCGTAAGATCTGAAATCAACTTAACTTTTCCAGAAGATTCAAACCCATTGCCATAACTGGAAACATCAAGAAAGTCAATTTCTTCTTTAACATCCATTTCTCGTACCAGGTCGGTTAAAAAGAATATTGCGCCTTTAAGTGCACCTACAATAAGAGGATTTTTTCCCGCATAATCTTCAGTTAGCTGTTTGCCTAGTTTAACGCACATTTTATGAATGTCGTTTTCGGTAAACAACTGATGGTCAATAATACTGTTAATATTGTCGTTTTTCGGCATTGATTTACCCTTTACCTTAAAATTTTTGAATTACTAATAGTATCGATTATATCATTTTATGGTTAAAAAAGCAGACTGTTTTAAACTTTTTTTGCCAATAGTTGTCTAAATTACGGACAAAATTATTATATTAAATAAAAATAGTAGGATTAACTGGATATTAACTTAAATTTATAGAGTTATTCCTAAAGTTTTTGTTACAATGAAGAAAGATATTAAATTAAAGAGAAGGCATTTAAATGAAAAAAGAAAAAGAAATAAAAATGCTTAAAGCCTTTGCGGATGCAAATGCGACGTCAGGCTTTGAAGAAGAATTTGTTAAATTGTTCACGCAAACTGTCAAAGATTTTGCTGATATCAAAGTTGATGGTATGCTTAATGTATACGCAGCTAAGAAAGAAAATCAAGCTGGACGGCCAGTAATTCAGTTAGATGCTCATTCGGATGCTGTTGGTTTCATTACTCAGGCAGTCAGACCAAATGGAATGATTAAATTTGTTCCCTTAGGTGGATGGGTAAAATATAATATACCAGCCTTGCGAGTAAAAATCAGAAATAAAGATGGTGAATATATTCCCGGCGTTGTTGCAACAAAGCCACCACATTTTATGACTGAAGCAGAAAGGAATAATGTTCCAGATGTTGCTGATATGTCAATTGATGTTGGTTCATGTTCACGTGAAGAGACCATCAATGATTTTAAAATTGATACGGGTTGTCCAATTTTTGTTGATGTAAAGTGTGAGTATAACGAAAAAACGGGATTATTCTTTGGTAAAGATTTTGATGATCGTTTTGGTGCAGCAGCAATGGCAGATGTTCTTGAAATTTTAAAAGAAGAAGAAACTGACTTTAATGTAGTCGCAGCTCTTTCTAGTCAAGAAGAAGTTGGACTTCGTGGTGCTTATGTGACTGCTCGAGCAGTCAAACCTGATTTAGCAATTGTACTTGAATCTTGCCCAGCCGATGATACTTTTACCCCTGAATGGTTGTCACAAACCGGTCTTAATCGTGGACCGATGTTAAGGGATATGGATACTACATTTTTACCGAATCCTAAATTCCAACAGTATGCTTGTGATTTAGCTGATAAGAATCACTTACCATATACACGTTCTGTTCGGACTGGTGGGGGACAAGATGGTGCAGCCATTTACTATGAAAATGGTGCGCCTACAATTGTTATTGGAATTCCAGTTCGATATGAGCATTCACCATATTGTTTTAGTTCATATCATGATTTTAAAGCTTCAGTAGATTTAGCTGTTGCAATTATTCGCGATATGACTAAAGAAAAACTGAATAGTTTTACTAAATTCTAGAATTAATTTGGTGAAATAATATTCTTTATGTTATACTTTAATAAATTATAGTTAGTCACTAGGGGTGCCACATAGCTGAGAAATACCCTCTGAACCTGAACGGGATAATACCTGCGCTAGGGAAGTGTTAAAGAAAAAATTTAACGTGTACTCCTATTGACTCAAGTTATAGGAGTATTTTTTATGTTTACAAGATCATCGAAATGGAATGTTAAGTCAATCATTTTAATCGCACTCATTGGAATAATTATGGGTGTGGTTTATACTTATGGTTTTAACTGGGCATACAATTTAATTAAGTTAATATTAATTCCAACTGGCTTTGCGCCTGTGACGGATACTGTGTTTACTGGATTATGGTTAATAGCTGCATCGTTAGCAATTTATTTTGTTCCAGCACCTGGTTCAGGAACAATTGGTGAATTATTGGCTGCAATTGTAGAAATGGCTATTGGCGGACAATGGGGTGCAATGACACTAATTTCCGGAATACTGCAAGGTGCAACGAATGAAATAGGCTTTTTCCCTAAAAAAAGTCGTTATCAAAGATTCTCATGGACAAGTGTACTGACAGGGGCAGTGTTTGCGGGCTTGGCTTGCTTTATATCTTCTTATATAATATATGGCTGGAATAAGTTCAGTTTTCAGCTTCAACTGGTTATGTTTATTACCAATTTAATTTCATCAATTGTTTTTGATGGTGTTTTAGTTAAGCTAATTACCAATTTGTTTGACCGTGCGTTAAAGCCAAAAGTCGATTAAACGTTTAATTACAAATAAAAACGAGAGAAAATTTGCTCTCGTTTTTTATTTGATATCCTTACTTAAAATTGAATGAACTTTAGTTGTTAACATGTCAATGGCTACATCATTGTCTCCGCCTTCTGGAATAATGATATCCGCATAACGTTTTGTGGGCTCAATGAACTGATGATACATCGGTTTAACTGTTCCTAAATACTGCTCAATAACAGATTCAATTGATCTACCACGTTCTTGAAGATCACGTTGCAATCGGCGGATGAAACGAATATCATCATCAGTGTCAACGTAAACTTTAATATCCATTAAATTACGTATTTCTTCGTTAGATAGAACCAAAATCCCTTCCAAAATAATAATATCAACCGGATCAGTATGAATGGTTTCCTTGCTTCTGGTATGTTCTTTAAAATCATATACAGGCATTTCAATAGCTTCATAATTAAGTAAGCTGCGTAATTGTTTCGATAATAGCGGGATATCAAAAGCATTAGGATGATCATAATTAATATTGAGTCTAGCACTCATTGGAATCCCTGTATTATCTTTATAATATGAATCTTGTGTCATGATTAAAACATGTTCATTTTCTTGCATCTGTTCGACAATTTTATGAGCAATGGTAGTTTTTCCACTACCTGAACCGCCGGTAATACCGATTACGACAGGTTTTTTAAGTTGAGACATTGAGACACTCCTTTTTATCAAATAACATTTTACTTTACTTTATCAAGAATTTCCAATAAGTACGTTAATACAAATTTTTTGTTTGAAATCGATTTATATATCATAATATGGGAAATAGATAATTTTAAAAACAAAGAGGAATAGTTATTAACTATAATTTAATGCCAGTTAAATATTTTATTGATGTGGTATAAACACATTGTTTTATTACGGATTCTAAAAGAAATTATGTTTCTGAAACTGTGGTAAGTTCTATAATTTAAAAAAATGTGGTATTATATACAATAATAAATGAAAAGACGCATTTAAGATTACGCCTGATTCTTCATATTGAGAGAAGGTAATATTTATGAATAACTTTTTTAATAGTCTTATTTTTAGTAGAATGGTAGGAATTATATTTATTTGTTTATCAGTATATGAGCTTATTAATGCTGTACGGTACACGAATGGTATTTTACACAAAGGGACGGACAATGGATTCTCTTTAGTAGCAATAGGTTATTCTTTCTTTTTCGGTATTATTTTATTGGGGATAGGAATTACAGGTCTCGTTCATCCATTTTAAATTTTTATATTTAGCTGGGCGTAATTCGGAGCTGAGAAATAATTGCACTAATCATCAAAAAAATGGAAAGCGCTATCCAAAAAAGTGATATAAGTGATATAATAGAATAAACTTATGATACATTTAGGAGGAAATATTATTATGGCAGAACAAACAATTATGCTAAATTGCAGTGCTGGTATGAGTACGTCTTTATTGGTAACTAAGATGCAACAAGCTGCTGAGGAGCAAGGACTTGATGTTAAAATTTTTGCTTGTCCAGCTTCAGAAGCTTCACAGCATCTTGATCAAGAAGAAATTGATTGTGTCTTGCTGGGACCGCAAGTCAGTTATATGAAAGATGATTTTGCTAATAAAGTTAAGGGCAAAGGTAAGGACGGAAAAGATATTCCTCTTGGTGTTATCAATATGCAAGCCTATGGCATGATGGATGGCAAGAAGGTTTTGCAACAAGCTCAAGATTTAATTAACGGCTAATTGGGGGATTATGATGGCAGAACAAAAGACAGCTGAACAAAAAGAACAGGAAACTTTGCAAGCAGCGATGGGGTTGATTGCAAATGGTGGCAATGCGAAGAGTCTGGCTTTTGAAGCTATTCGATTAGCCAAAAAGGGCGACATTGATGGCGCACGTGCTAAATTAAAGGAAGCAGATGATTCATTAACTGAAGCTCATAATTCTCAAACTGCGATGTTAACGCAAGAAGCGCAAGGCAATCATACACAAGTTACTTTGTTAGTTGTTCATTCACAGGATCATTTGATGAACGCAATTACTTTTAGAGACTTGGCTGGTGAAATGGTCGACTTATATGAAAAATTGTATAAAGCGGATGCATTAAAATAAAAACGTTGAATAAAAGTTAAAAAGCGAAGTTTTTACGACTTCGTTTTTTTGTGTGTCAAATTAAAGCTCTTTGTCAAATGATGTAGATATTCATAAATATTTTGCTTTCCTGTACTTGGCAGTTGGTTGCTTCAGTATTTTTGAATTATAAATTACTAAAACACATTGCTTTTTTAGCAATCAATGTAATTATACTCCGCTTTAACGCTTCACATACTACCTACTAAACTAATTGTAAAAAGTTATTTTTTATTATATAATAAATTCCAAAACTTGCTTTCATTATAAATAAAAGAGATATGCTCTAACTGGTGGTGATCCTGATAAATAATAGTCATAAATTAACTTATATTGTGATTACAATAATTATATTATTGGGAATATATATTTTTTGTTCTGAAACTTATATCTCTTATGAATTAGATTATCAAATTAATGCAATGATTAAAAATCACGATATTAAAGAAATGAAAAAAGTATCAGATAATAAAAAAATATATTTATTTTTAGTACATCTTAATAAAAATGATTCTTGCAAAAACACTTCTGATTACCAAGGTGGAAGTAAAAATATTTATTGGTATGGTACAGAAATTAAAGGTAAAGCAATAGGGGTTGATATGAAAAAAGAAAATAACTTCTATTGGAAAGTAGATAAACTTTATTTTACTGAAAGGTAAATCATGAAAACATATGCAAATGCCAAAAATTTAATTAAAACAATATTTGGGGAATAGTTAAGGTTAGATCTTGGCATATAAAGATTGGAGAGCCATCAATAATAATGACCAAAAACAAGACTACGATGAGAGAACAGCTGTTAACAGATCATGCCTATAAAGTTGTAAGGATTATTTCACTATGCGAACTCTTGCTAGTTTTAATCTTACCGCTTTTCAAGCTTATGGATTTAAGCGTTGATGTTTTAGGCTTTCATTGGCTAACTTTAGGGGACTTATTTACGACGTTTTTTCAACGCCAACATGTTCTTTGTATTATAAGTATACTTTTAGGTGAGTTATTAGCTCTAATAATTTGTGCTATTCTATTTTTTTATATTATTTGGGCTTCAGGCAACATGGTTTTTGGCAAATAATATATACAAAGGTGTAAGCCGCCCTATTTTAGTTTTTAATTTCACAATTAGACCAATAAATTAAATACAAACAATAAAACTTGGTCATTGTGCCAAACGTGAGTCGAATGACCTTGGGCGATTAGATCACATTTATTGCAATGCTGTTAACAGTTTTGGCAACCTAATTAGTAACTGCGAGGTTAAGGTTTTTAATGTTGAGCAAAAGTTCAATACAATTAAAAAGAGGATATAAGCAAACTACTAAATAGATTTGAAGAGTAGAGTCAATGAATTTTATTGCTGAGGGCTTAGGACCTCTTTTTTTGCCTAGAGAAACCTATTATATAGAATAATCATAGAAACTAGATTAAGATATCTATCAATAGGATGAGCCAAAATTAATAGGTTTATGTAGTTTTAAACCATTAACTGTATTATTTAAATAACTCATCATTAAATAAAAAACAGGAGATAATTTTCAAATAAAGAAAATTATTTCCTGTTGCATTCGCAAAAAATTGTGAGTCTTCTTCAGTCGAATATGCTGGTAATTAATCTAAATCTAAGCCATTAGTAGTAATAACTTTTTTGTACCAAGCAAAGGAATCTTTACGTGAACGACTCAGGTCTCCTTCACCTGCATCATTCTTATCTACGTAGATAAAGCCATAACGTTTATCCATTTGACCAGTACCTGCAGAAACAAGATCAATAGGTCCCCAAGGAAGATAACCCATTAAGTCAACACCATCAATTTCTACGGCTTTTTCCATTTCAGAAATATGTTTTCTCAAATAATCAACGCGGTAATTATCATGAATAGAGCCATCTGCTTCAACTTTATCGTATGCACCAAGACCATTTTCAACGATGAATAATGGCTTATGATAACGATCTGTTAAATGATTTAAGGCGATTCTTAAACCTTCTGGATCAATTTCCCAACCCCAATCGCTACGTTCTAAGGTTGGATTTTTAGCAATGGCTTTAGATAAATCGTTTAATTTATCTGGTTCAACGTTTTTTGCGGAAACAGTAGTTGTTTGGTAGTAGCTAAAACCAACGTAGTCAACAGTTCCTTCTTTTAAGACAATTCGATCTTCATCGGTAATGTCTGTCCGATAACCATTTCTGTTAATATAAGCTTCAACTTCTTTAGGATATTCACCAAAAACGTGGACATCTGAGAACCAATCGCGGCGTTGTTCAAATTTATCTGCCAAGAGAACATCATCTGAAGATGGCGTTAATGGCCGAACAGGTGAATAATTAATCATACAGCCAATTTCGAACTTAGGATTGATCTTGTGACCAACCTTAACTGCTAACGCAGAAGCTACTAATTCATAGTGAGCAGCTTGGTACATGGCTGCTTCTTTTTCTTTCTCACTGAGATTATTAAGAATAATTCCTGAATTTGTAGCCATTAAAAAGTCTTCATTATATGCAGATTGATTATCAATCTCATTAAATGTCATCCAGTATTTGACACTATCTTTGTATCGATTGAAACAAACGGTGGCAAAACGAATGAAGAAGTCAATCAACTTTCGATTGGTAAAACCATTATACTTTTTGACTAAATTGAACGGAATTTCAAAGTGTGAAAGAGTCACTACAGGTTCAATTCCATAATGATGGCAAGTTGCGAACAAATCGTCATAAAATTTCAGACCAGCTTCATTAGGCTCTTCGTCATCACCATTAGGAAAAATTCTGGTCCAAGCGATTGAAGTTCTAAAAGCCTTAAAACCCATCTCTGCCATTAATTTGATATCTTCTTTATAGTGATGATAGAAGTCTATGGCACTATGATTTGGGTAATTCTTTCCTTCAATGACGCCATCGGTAATTTCACGTGGCTTAGTTGCTGACCCCACAGTCATTACATCGGCAATTGACATTCCTTTGCCGTCAACATTCCAAGCACCTTCTAATTGATGAGCAGCAACGGCACCGCCCCATAAAAATCCCTCTGGCATTTTTGCTGAATACATAAGTATCTCCTTTTTATAACTATTATAGATAGCGCTAACAAATATATTTTATACCAATTATGATATATCCATCAAGTTAAAATGAAAATGATTAAAAGATTAGAAATAGCGCTATAATGTTATTAGTGACAAAGCGAGGTATATTCTATGGCAAAACAAAAAGATTACGAACGCAAAAAACAAGAAGATAATATTAAGTATTTGTACTTTAGCCGTTATTTGATGATTCGGTATAGTGTTGTTATTTTTCTATTCACTAATTTAATCTGGCTCTTGATTTTAATACAATATCAAAAATGGTTGGGTATTGTTTTCGCAGGCATAGACACTATTTTATCGGGTATGGCTGCATTTGAGCAGTTGACTAAAATGCACAATCGTAAAGCAGATGTGCCACTGACTCGGCATTATTTAATGATTCAAATTATTTTCAACTGCTTACTGGCAATTATTATCTTTTTGCCAATAAATGATAATTTTTTTCCATTTATTACTACAAGTGATACCCGCTATTTGGTTTTAGGATTGCTTTTTGGTGGAATACTTTTGGCTTATGCTTGTGAGAGGCGAATTCATAACATTCGAATCGGAAAAGATAGATATATCAAAACAATTGATACATTTAAAAAAGTTAAATAATTGTTTGTGTTTTTCAAGAAAACGATTACAATAGTTATATGTAGTATATTAAGGATATGCTATATTGAAGGGAGTTTTAAAAATGACAGAAGCAAATAAGAAACCGCTTAAGGAGCGAATTGCCGCCGCAGCTGGAAAATTTGCGGCAACAAGATTTGTGCGGGCAATTATGGATGCTGGTTACAGTGTGATCTCGTTTTCAATTGTTGGAGCATTTTTCTTAATTTTAACGGTGTTGCCACAGATTATTAAAACACCGGGGTTTGTCAGCTTTTATGCGAATACAATTGGCCGGTTTTCAAATTTATTCCAATCTGTGTATAACGCGACAATGGGAATTATTGCCTTAGTCTTCTCAGGCACCTTTGCTTATTCGTATACTAAAATTTATCATGATGAGGAAAAAATTAACTTAGTCCCGATGAATGGTTTAATGATGTTTTTGATGGGCTTCTTTATCACGGTAGCCGAGTTGGTCTGGAAAAACGGTCGAATGGAATTCGTGCAAGTTTTCAGTAAAACTCAGATGGTTGCTGGCGGTTATGAGGCCAATAACTCGGGTATATATCGGATTGGTGCAGTTGGGATCTTTATTGGGTTAGTCGTAGCTTGGTTGACTGTCCAAATTTATCGCTATACTATTAAGCATAACTGGCAAATTAAGATGCCAGCATCAGTTCCATCTGGCGTTGCTAACTCCTTTAGTGCTTTAATCCCAGCTTTTTGTATTTCTGTAGTTATTGCAGCAATTAACGCTGCACTCGTTATGGCAGGGACTGATCTCTTTAAACTATTATTTATTCCATTTTCCTTTATCAGTGATATTGCTGATACTTGGTGGGGCTTTTTGATTATCATCTTCTTAATTCATTTCTTATGGTGGTTTGGGATCCATGGGGCGACAATTATCAGTTCGTTTTATACGCCAATCGTTTTAGCAAACTTGGCTGCCAACGATAAGGGAGCATATCACTTTTTTGCGGGTGATCCCACCAACTCATTTATTACCATCGGTGGTTCTGGAGCGATGTTAGGTGTTGCTATTTGGTTAGTAATAGGAGCACGTTCAGCTCAATTAAAGGAATTGGGAAAGGTTGAAATTGTTCCGGCAATTTTTAATATTAACGAACCATTAATTTTCGGATTACCGATTGTATATAATATCGATTTAATGATTCCATTTGTTTGTGCACCGCTTGCTTCAGGTATTGTGGCATATTTGGGAATTAGCTCGCATTTGGTGCCAAAAATTATTGTGCAACAGCCATGGCCTACACCTGTTGGCTTAGGTGGTTTTATTGCCACTGCTAGTTGGCAAGGAGGGGTTTTGGCGATTGTGTGTGCAATTGTTGCTTTCCTTGTTTGGTATCCATTCATTAAGCACTATGATAATGTGTTATTAAAGAAAGAGCAGGCAGCAACAGCTGAATAGGGTTATTTAAAATTAAGGAGTTGCCTATAATTTATAGGTGACTTTTTAATTTTAACAAAATGTAGTATATTACTTTATTAAAAAAGAGAGTGTGTTATATATGTTAACCTTTGGTAAAAAATTAAATTTTCGTCCGTTATTAATTGCTCTATTTTGTTGTTTGTTTTTTGGATACCTGTCTAACTTAATACTATTAATGACTTCGGAAGAGTTAGGATGGAATTTTCGCACAGTTATTTGGAGTGCATTAGTGGGGATCTTGGTCTTTTTATTTATTACATTAATTTATTACCCAAATGTTTTGCAGGATGAATTCAATTACTTCACGATTTCTGATCAAGAAATAATATTTTATGATTACGGTAATCGCTATCAAAAGTTTAAGTTATTATTTTTAGGTAATAATGCCCCAGAAAAGCACATTAAACTTGCTGATATTAAAAATGTTCGAATTGTTGGAAAAAATGAAATTAAGAAGATATCATTTCCATTACCTTTTGATATGATGCATATTTATTTTATGGGAATTATTTCAATGCACTTGAATCCATTCGGTTTTGAATTGGAATTAGTCAATGGTCAAAAAATATATTTATCAATCGCTCGAGATCGAATTTATCATTCTGAAGATACGTCTATAAAGGCTACAGAGGCTTTAAATATGATTAAGCAAAGAATGAGTTAAGGCTTGATAAAACCAAATTTTGGTAATGTGTTCGCTTTCTTGTTATGATTAGTTCAGTAATAAACTTAACATGGAGGCTCATAAATGAAATATACTCAAACTAAAGAAATTTTAAACCAATTAGTTGCTGACTTAACTCAGATGCATATGATTGTTCATCAACATCATTGGTATATGCGTGGTAATCGCTTTTTAAAGTTGCATCCATACTTGGATAAGGTAATGGATGAGTTAGCTGATCAATTAGATCAAGTTTCAGAAAGATTAATTACACTTGATGGTTCGCCTGTTTCGACTTTAAGTGAAATCGCTGAAAAGACAAAGATTGAGGATGAAAAGGGTAACTGGAATGAGACAATTGATCAGCGCTATGCCAAAATAATTGCCGGTTACAAATATCTTGACAAACTTTATGAAAAAGGTATTGAAGTTAGTGATAATGAAGGCGACTATTCAACTAATGATATGTTGACAGGTTTTCATACTGACATTGAAAAACGGATTTGGATGATGTCTGGTGAAATTAATCAAGCACCTGAAATTGATCCAGAATAGGAATTTAATCAAAGACAAGTAGTTACTTGTCTTTTTTTGTGTCTTAATTAATCATAATCTTTGCTATAATAAGAATGATTTACGGGTACTTAATTGGTTAGAAAAGAGGGTATGTATAGTGAATAAACAAGAACAAGATAATCTAAAAAAACAAGCGGCAGTCAAGGCGGCAAGTTTTGTTAAACCTGGAATGCGGTTGGGTATCGGTACAGGATCAACAGTTGCATTTTTAATTGATGAATTGGGAAGACGTAAAAAAGAAGAGGGACTAGAACTAGCTAACATTGTTACTACTTCAAGTCGAAGTAAAAGGCAAATGGAAAGTTGGGGCTTCAAAATTGATGAACTAGCGGATGTTGAGCAATTAGATCTGACAATTGATGGAGCAGATCGGTTTGCTGCTAATTTTGATGGCATTAAAGGCGGTGGCGGCGCCTTAACAATGGAAAAAAATGTAGCTGTTAATTCTCAAAAAGTAATGTGGATTGTGGATGAATCTAAATTGTGTACACAGTTAGGCGACTTTGCTTTACCAGTTGAAGTTTTACCAATTTCATGTGAACAAAATTTTAGACGTTTTAAAAATGCGGGTCTAAATCCAGAATGGCGGGTGCAAAATAATAAGCGTTTTGTAACCCATTATGGAAACTTTATTATTGATTTACATGTTGATCCGATTCCAATTCCTGAGGGGCTAGCTTGTTATTTGGACCAAACAGTCGGTGTTGTAGAACATGGTTTGTTTTTAAAGATGTGCGATGAAGTAATTATTGCTCATGCAAATGGTGAAATTGAGGATCGAAAAAAATGATTTATTTAAATAACTATAAAATTTAGAACTAATAATTAAATGGTATTTAAATTCTCACGTCATTTAGGTGATAGATTTGGTATGATAACTTTATAAACTTTTTAAAAGAGGAGAAGCAAATGACTAAAAAACCTGTAATTATTAGTACTGATCCCGGAATCGATGATGTTGTTGCAATTACAATTGCGCTTTTTTCTGGTGAACTTGATGTTAAATTGATTGCTGCAACTTGGGGTAATGTTCCATTGGATAAAACTTTGAATAATACCTTGAAATTGGAAACTTTTTTAAAAACAAATGTCCCCGTTGTTTCAGGTGCTTCCCGTCCCTTACTACGAAATTTGATTGATGCATCTGATGTTCATGGTAAAAGTGGAATGGATGGCTATGATTTTCCTGAACCTGATACAAGTTTGTTGCAATCTAAGCTAGCAGCTGAAGCTATCCATGAAGTTGTAGCAAATAGTCAAGAAAAAGTTACTCTTGTGCAGATTGGTCCGGCAACAGATTATGCACTTTACTTTCGGCAATATCCGGAAGACTTGTCAAGAATTGACCAATTAGTAATTATGGGTGGTGCTATTGGTCGAGGAAATTGGGGTCCATATAGTGAATATAATGTTGCAGGTGATCCAGAGGCAGCACAAATTGTTTTTTCAAGTAATGTTAAAATTTTATTGGCGCCCTTAGAACTTGGTCACCAAGCTTTTGTTACCCAAACTACAATGGAAAAAGTTAAAAAACTTGGTCGTGCGGGTGATATGCTCTATCATTTGTTATCTAAGTTAAATGATAAAACTGAAACCAACGGACGTGAAATTTATGACGCGCTGGCAGTTGGAATGCTGCTTAAACCACAAATGTATGAATTTAAGCCAGCATATGTAATTGTTGATACAAAAAGTCCCAATGCGTATGGTGCATCAGTGATTGACTTTGATAATTTCTTTAATAAGCCTGCTAACGTGCAGGTTGGAGTTCAAGTAGATCAAGTAGCTTTTGCAGAGTGGTTAATTGATGCAATCAGAAAAGTGAAGTAATTGAGGTAAAGCATGGCAGATTTTGTTTATCGAACAGTGATGCATGATATTAAGCAGAACATATTAGAGAATAAGTACGATGGAATGCGTCTACCTGATGAGCGAAGTCTTGCGGAACATTACCAGGTCAGTCGTTCATCCATGAAGAGGGCAATGGAGTTACTTTCCCAGCAAGGCATTGTTTTTAAAAAAAGAGGCAGTGGCACATTTATTAACCCTTTATATTTGAAAAATCAGTCGCTTTTTCGGTATGAGGGATCAAATCTGGGTTTAACAGATAGTTTGAAGGTACCAGGAAAAACTCAAGGAATTAAGTTGCTTAATTTTAAAGTTATTAAGGCATCAGATGCTATAGTTCAGGATTTGTTTTTAAATCCAAATGATTTTGTGTATGAGTTTCGCCGCTTACGGTTGTTAAACAAACAACCTTTTTTGATTGAAACAGGATATTTGCCAATTAAAGTGGTGCCTGAATTGAAACCAGAACATTTAAAAAATTCGTTATTTAATTACTTAGAAGATACTCAAAATAAGGTTGTTACTAAAGCTTTTTTAAATATTACGGTTGAACCTTCAAGTTCTGAGGATCAGAAATGTTTAAGACTTAAGCCAACTGAACCTGTTGGAGTAATGGAAGGAATCTTTTTCCTTGATGATGGAACTCCTTTTGAGTTTTCAAGTATGCGAATACATTATCAATATATGCGATTTAACACCTTTGTTAATTTAGACAAATAAAACAGGCAATTGCCTGTTTTTTTGTTATAGTTAACTATTTATCAAGAAATTGTTGATCATCCATAATAGGTCCAGTATAAAGAAATCTAAGGCTGACACCCTTAGATTTGGTACTTAGGCACCTTAGCAGATGTTGTTGTTTTGAAGATAAATGAAGATGGTGAATAGTAACATATGCCTGAATAAACATTACTAATTTTGTACAATATGCTTGAGGATGGTCGTGAGTATCGAATTTATAAATTACTAATCCGATTGAATCGCGTAATTTCTTGTACTTCAAAATATTTAATTCATTATAAATATTGCTAAAAAAGCTTTGGTAAAATTGTTTTAATATTTGATAAACCTCGTTTAGTGCTTGTTCATCATTTTTGTTATTGCGTAGATACATCTTAGAATCACTTCTTCAAAATGGAAATAATTTGGGTTTTTGGTGAAAATTGATTTTTGATTTCTGGTGGTAAAGAAACATCTGTAATTAGGACATCAATTTGATCAAGAGAAATAGTCATATAAGGAGAAGTATTTTGATTATCGAATTTATGTTTTTCGGCTACTACAATTATTTGTTTAGCCCTAGATGCAGCAACCCGAATAAGTTCTGCATCACTCATTTTAGTAAGATATATTCCATCACTTTTAACATTTGAAGTTCCGATAAAGGCTGTATTGAAACTCATTCGTTTTAATAATTATAACGATGTAACTGAATAATTAAAGCGGTGTTCTTTATCAACTTTGCCACCTAGTAAGCGAACTTGAGGAAGATTTGAACGCATTAACTCAAGAGTGTTATCAATTAAATTAGTAACTATTTGCACATCAATTCCGTTAATGAGTTCACATAATTTTTTTAACGTTGTTGATGGACCGATAAAATCACACTGGTTGGGATGAACAAATTTTTTTGCCTTTTCGTCCATTTTTATCTTAAGTGGTGAATCAATTTTATTTCTAGTCAAAAAGTTAGGGACATCATCACGATTAACAGAAATTAACCCCCATGAACGCGAATGGCTTGACCGGTTGTTGTTAAACGTATAATATCACGCCGTGCTGTATCGAAGGAAACATTAAAATAAGCAGCCAAGTCTTTGGTAACTAGATGATGTTTTTGATTCAAAAGCTGTTTGACTTCATAAAGTCGTTCTTCTTGCGTCATATTTCTTCTCCTACAATTAATTTAACATTTTAATTTGATAAGATTAATGGATTTAAAGCTACCGAGTGTTTAAATTAAGTATTTTTCAGTATTTCGCCATATTAATGCTTAAGTGTAAAAACTATTTATTATGAATTCAACTCTTATTAGAAGTCAATTAGTATAAACACTATCCCAGAAATTGGTTCGTTCCAATTTATAAAATGGTTGAACTTTAATCAAAAGCTGTTATAATACTGTGTATAAACAAAGAAATAATTTTCAAGACAAGGGAGAATTAGTATGGCAGTTGATTACGATTCAAAAGATTTTCTTAAAAGCGTTGATGCTCACTGGCGGGCAGCCAATTATTTATCAGTCGGACAGCTCTTTTTAATGAGCAATCCATTGTTAAAAGATGATCTTAAAGCAAGCGATGTTAAACCTAAGCCAATTGGCCATTGGGGAACAATTTCACCACAAAACTTTATCTATGCCCATTTAAATCGGGTTATTAAGAAGTATGGGTTGGACATGTTTTATATTGAAGGCTCAGGACATGGCGGTCAAGTGATGGTATCTAATTCATACCTCGATGGCTCATATAGTGAACTTTATCCTGAAATTCAGCAAAATGAAGCTGGAATGACTAAACTATTTAAGCGCTTTAGTTTTCCAGGCGGTTCTGCGTCTCATGCTGCTCCTGAAACTCCAGGTTCAATGCATGAAGGTGGGGAATTAGGCTATTCAATTTCTCATGGTACCGGTGCAATTTTGGATAATCCTGATGTTATTGCCGCCGTTGAAGTAGGCGATGGCGAAGCAGAAACGGGACCATTAGCAGCTAGTTGGTTTAGTGATAAATTTATCAATCCAATTAAAGATGGTGCGATTTTACCGATTTTGCAGATTAATGGGTTTAAAATTTCGAATCCAACTATCGTTTCTAGGATGACCGATGAAGAGCTGACTAAATATTTTGAAGGTATGGGTTGGCATCCGTATATCATTTCAGCCTATCAAGGCGGTGAATTTGATGGCTATAAGGATCATATGGAAATTCATGAAGAAATGGCTAAGCTGATGGATACCGTGATTGAAGAAATTAAGGCCATTCAAAGACATGCTCGTGAAAATAATGATGCTTCGATTGTTAATTGGCCAATGATTATTTTCCGTGTACCTAAAGGATGGACTGGTCCTAAATTTGATCTTGACGGTAATCCAATCGAAAATTCATTTAGAGCCCACCAAATTCCAATCCCTGTAGCTCAAGATGATATGACGCATAAAGATATGTTGATTGATTGGCTAAAGAGCTATAAACCAGAAGAACTATTTGATTCAAACGGTGTACCAACCGAATTGGTTACTGCTGATAATGTCACTGGTGAAAGTCGCATGGCTATGAATCCAATTACTAATGGCGGTAAAAATTCCAGGCGACTAAGTTTACCTGATTATCGAAAATACGCTTTAAAATTTGATCAACCTGGTTCAATTGAAGCAGAAGACATGACGGAATGGGCGAAGTATTTAAGCGAAATTGCAGAACTCAATCCAGATAATTTCCGCGGCTTTGGTCCTGACGAAACAAAGTCAAATCGGCTGTTCAAATTTATTGATGAGCAAAAACGTCAATGGGAAAGTTCAATTCATACACCAAATGATGAAAATTTGGCAACGAGTGGACGTTTAATTGATTCACAATTATCTGAACATCAAGATGAAGGTTGGCTTGAAGGATACGTTCTTTCTGGTCGCCATGGGTTCTTTGCCACTTATGAAGCGTTTGGCAGGGTTGTTGATTCAATGTTGACTCAACATATGAAATGGTTAAGAAAAGCCAAAGAACAGTATTGGCGTAAGGATTATCCATCACTTAATTTTGTTGCAACTTCTACCGTTTTTCAACAAGATCATAATGGGTATACTCACCAAGATCCAGGCATATTGACCCATATGTATGAAAAGAATCGGCCAGATCTTGTTCATGAATACTTACCAGCTGATACTAATTCACTTTTGGCTGTTTCTAAAAAGGCCTTTACAGACCGTGAATGCATCAATATTTTGGTAACATCTAAGCAGGAACGCCCACAGTGGTTCTCGATTGATGAAGCAACTAGGATTGCTGAACATGGCTTATCATATATTGATTGGGCTTCAACCGATCAAAATTCTAAGCCAGATGTGATTTTCGCTTCAACAGAAACAGAACCAACTATGGAATCATTAGCAGCAATTGACATTTTACATAAGAATTTCTCTGACTTAAAGATTCGGTACATTAATGTGATTGATGTTATGAAATTGATGAATACTAAGGACAATCCAGAAGCTATTTCTGATGAAGAATTTGAGCAACTATTCCCAAGTGATGTTCCCGTTATCTTTGCATGGCATGGTTATAAGGCAATGATGGAATCAATTTGGTTTGGTCGCGGTCGTAGCAACGTTCATATTCATTGCTATGAAGAAGAAGGCGACATTACTACTCCATTTGATATGCGTGTTGTCAATGAACTTGATCGGTTCCATTTAGCGAAAGATGCTATTTTAAGTGTCCCACGATATGCTTCTAAGAGTACAGGTTTTGTAAATCAAATGGATACGCTTTTAGCTAAACACCATGATTATATTCGTGATAATGGTAAGGATATTCCTGAAGTGACAGAGTGGAAATGGACTGGCTTAGAATAAAGTAAATTTTGTTTAATTAAAATAAATCGGTTAATTATTTTTGATTGAGGCTAACTCCTATTATCTTAAGGGAGTTAGCCTTTTTGTTTTGAAATAAATCTTACATTGTAATTTTTATAAATTTTTGTTGATATTTACGAACGATTTATTATAGAATTTAATTAAATGTTAACTTTAATACTAAAGTAAAGGAAAAAATGATGACTAAAAAAATTAATGTGTTAACCACAACGGATATCCATGGTTTTATTGCGAACAATGCCCAAGCGCCAGCGTTAGCTTTGCAAGGATTAAAGCAAAAATATCCTAATTCATTATTAATGGATAGTGGTGACTTTTTTGTCGGCAACCCATTGACAACTTTTTTTTGCGATGAGTTACCAATCTCACCGCTAGTAGAGTACGCCAACAAAGTTGGTTTTGACGTTATGGTACCGGGGAATCATGATTTTGATCATGGTGTTCGTTATTTAAAAGAGCAAGTTAAACATTTAACCGCTGATTACGTCTGTTGTAATGCGTTTTCAGATAATGATGAGTTGCTTTTTCCTCCGTTTTCAATTAAAGAGGTGGCAGGTATTAAAGTTGGTGTTATTGGCTTGTTAACAAGCAGAATGTCTATGATTAGTGACTATGATGTAACATCAGGATTAATTGTTAAAGAGGCGTTACCAGAGCTGCAAAAACAAGTTGCGATTTTACGGGATCAAGTTGATCTAGTGCTGGTTGGCTATCATGGTGGAATTGAACGTGATCTTACTACCCATAACGAAATTAATTATGCTACTGGTGAAGATGAAACTTTTAAATTAGTAACAAATACACCTGGAATTGATGGGTTTAGCTGTGGACACCAACACCGCGTTAACCATGGACAACTCGACCAAACTTTAGTTGTTCAAGGAGGATATCGTGGAAATTATTTTTGTCATATGGCGTTTGAATTTAATGATCAAAAAGAGATTAGTGCTCGTCAAGAAGAAGTTATTGCAACAGATACTCTGCCTATGCAGTCTGGCAAATTTTATAGTGAAGAAGCCTACCAGTCTTGGCTACAAACACCATTAAATCTTGACTACCTCATAAAATTTTTACAAGAAAAATTTGCAAGAAATGAAATGGGAGTTTTTATTAAATTAGAAGGTAAAACCAGAAAACAGGTAATTGATTCTTTTACAATTCCATATGGCGTTAGAATTTATCATTTAAATCAACAGGAATATAAGAAATTTACAAAGCAAAATTGGACCTTGAAGCAAGAAAACTATAAACCGGGGGCCAATGATTATGTTATTCTCACTAATACGTATGATGTACCTGAATATCGTTTAACGGATCAATTTGTAGATAATATTATTGATGAGTATTCACACTACTTGAAGCAACACAATTAAGGAGAAAATTATGGGATTAATTGGAATAATATTGGTATTAGGGTTGCTTTATTGGGTCAGTTTTGATCGTAAAATGATTGATTATAAATCAATTTTATATTTATTTGTTACTGAAGTTGTAATTTTATTTTTAATATTAAAGACAACGGTTGGTGACTGGATTATTAAGGGTTTATCGAGTAGCTTAAATATTATTAGTGCTTCTAGTAGCAAAGGAGTTAACTTTGTTTTTGGTAATTTAAAAAATCCAGCAGCAGCTTCACAGTTTTTCTTAGATGTGTTGCTGCCATTGATATTTATTTGTGCATTGATTGAATTGTTACAATATCTACGAATTTTACCATTCATTATCAAATATGTAGGTAAAGTACTGAAAAAGCTATTTCATATTGATGAAATTAATGCATTTACAATTTTAAGTTACCCGATTGTAAGTAATGGTGTCTTTGTTCCATTTAAAGATCAAATGAAAGATATGTCGCCTAATCAATTATTTACTTTATCAATTTACACATTGTCAAATACGACGCTGACAATGCTTGCTTCATATATGCATATTATTAAATCCGAATTTATCATTGTGGCGTTAATCCTTAATCTATTTACTTCGATTATCGTTGCTAAAATCGTTGCCCCCTATGATATATCAAAAGTCAGTTATGAAATTTCTACTCAAAATACGAATCAAAAATCTCTCATTACTAGGCTGATAGACAGCATGAATCTAGGTTTTAAATTAGCAATTAATATTTCGATTTCGATTATTGGTTTCGTTTCTTTAATTACCTTTGTTAATATTATCTTTAAATCGGTTTGCGGTAAAACGTTGACGGCTCTTATAGGCTATGTATGTGCTCCAATTGCATTTTTAATGGGTATAGATGTCCACTCTATTGTTAGTGCTGGTACTGTAATTGCAACTAAGGCTTTTACTAATATTTTTGTTGCAATTAACCAAATAAATATGAATACTGTACCGCTAAAAACTCAAGCAATTGTAAGTGTATTTTTAATTTCCTTTGCCAATTTACCAAATTTAGGAACAACTTTGGGAATTATGCATACAATGGTTGATGACAAACATGGTGAGGCGATTGCAAGTCATGCCTTACGTTTGTTTTTGGTTGCAACGGCAGTCAGTATTATTAATGGTGCTTTAGCGGGACTATTTTACTCATTTTAATTATCATTATTCTTGTTAAAAACAATAAATTTATTTATAATAAAATTAATCATAAGGGAGTAACAGCATTACCTGCGATAAGCCCAACAACCGAAGAAATACTTCTGGACTTATCTTAATTAGTGAGACTTGTGTGTCAGGCATACGAGTCTCTTTTTTTATATTAGGAGGTCAAAAATGCCCCAAAGTTTTTATAATGAAACAACTGAAGAAGTAGCTAAACAATTAGCCACCTCGTGTAATCAAGGTTTGACTGACATTCAGGTTAAACAAATGAGGGAAAAATATGGACCCAATAGTTTAGCCAGTAAAAGAAAAATTAGTATTTGGCAACGTTTTATTGCGCAATTTAAGGATTTTATGATAATCGTTTTGATAATCGCTGCTTTACTTTCGGGATTCGTTGCTCGAGAGTGGACTGATGCAGCAATTATCATGGTAGTTGTCATCTTAAATGCAGTTCTTGGTGTGTTTCAAGAAGCCCGTTCTGAAGAGGCAATTAATGCGCTAAAGAAAATGGCAACACCCAATGCGCATGTGCGGCGTAATGGACAAATTGTTGAAATTCCAAGTACAGATTTGGTTCCAGGTGATATTGTTTTACTTGAAGCTGGTGACGTTGTACCTGCTGATTTACGTTTATCGGTTACAAAAAGTTTAAAGGTTGAAGAATCTGCTTTGACTGGTGAATCAGTACCTGTCGATAAATCGGATACTCAAATTGATGAAAAAAAAGTTGCATTAGCTGATCAAGTTAATATGGCCTTTGCTAATACAAACGTTACGTATGGGCGAGGCGAAGGAATTGTTACTCAGACAGGTATGAATACTGAGGTTGGTAAAATTGCAGCAATGCTCAATAATGCTGATGAGACTGATACGCCTTTAAAGCAAAACTTGAATCAATTGGGTAAAACTTTAACACTTATGATTTTGCTGATTTGTGTGGTTGTATTTGCGGTCGGTTTCTTTACTAAAAAGGGAACGGAACCGACTGATAAACTTGCAATTGATATGTTTTTAGTTGCAGTTTCACTTGCTGTTGCTGCCATACCTGAAGGATTACCAGCAATAGTTACGATTATCTTAGCTCTTGGTACACAAGTTATGGCAAAGCATAAATCAATTGTGCGTAAATTACCTGCAGTTGAAACCTTAGGAGCAACCGATATTATTTGTTCTGATAAGACTGGTACATTAACTCAAAATAAAATGACGGTTGAGCAAGTATTTTATGATAATCAACAGCATACAGCTACTCAAAAAATTGAAGAATCTAATCATGCACTAATGGTGATGATATTAGCAAATGATTCAAAATTAGATGATAGTAATACATTGCTTGGTGATCCGACAGAAACAGCTTTGATTCAATACGCGATTGATCATCAGATTGCAGTACCTGAATTATTAAAGAAACACAAGAGAAGACAAGAAGTGCCATTTGATTCAAGCCGCAAGTTGATGAGTACTATTAATCAAGACGATGAACAATATTTGGTTGCAGTAAAAGGTGCTCCTGATCAATTACTTGAGCGCGTGACGCAAGTTGAACAAAATGGGCAGATTGTTCCAATTACTCAAAAACAAAAACAATTGATTTTAACTCGTAATAAGGAGATGGCTCAAAAGGCGTTACGTGTTTTAGGCTTGGCTTATAAAAAAGTTGATCAACTTTATGAAGAACCTACAACTAATAATGTTGAGCAAGATTTGGTTTTTGCTGGTTTAGTAGGAATGATTGATCCTGAAAGACCAGAAGCAAAAGAGGCTATTATCGAAGCTCATCAAGCCGGAATTAGAACTATTATGATAACTGGAGATTTTCAGGTAACTGCTCAAGCAATTGCTGAAAGGTTGGGAATTTTAAAGCCTGGCCAAGATGAACAAGTTGTGACAGGTAGTCAATTAGATGAGTTTAGTGATAACTACTTAGAGCAACATGTGCCAGACTTTAGTGTGTATGCACGAGTATCACCAGAACATAAAGTAAGAATAGTTAAAGCTTGGCAGGCTCGGGGAAAAATTGTGGCAATGACTGGTGATGGTGTTAATGATGCTCCTAGCTTAAAGCAAGCAGATATAGGTATTGGCATGGGGATTACTGGGACAGAAGTATCTAAAGGTGCCAGTGATATGATTTTGGCTGACGATAATTTTGCGACAATTGTTGAGGCAGTCAAGCAGGGGCGTAAAGTTTTCAGTAATATTCAAAAAGCGATCTTATATTTAATGAGTTGTAATGTTGGTGAAGTCTTAACTGTCTTCATGATGACAATGTTAGGATGGGACATTTTAGCACCGGTGCAATTATTATGGATTAACTTAGTAACAGATACATTGCCAGCGATTGCGTTGGGGCTAGAACCCGTTGAGAAGGGAATTATGAAGCGAATGCCACGGGGGAAAAAATCAAACTTCTTTAGCGGGGGCGTTTCGAGTTCGATTATTTATCAAGGTATTTTAGAAGGTATCCTTGTTTTAATAACTTACCAATTAGGACTAAATTTTGGCCCGCATACTGGCAATGAAAATTTGCAACATGCAGATGCACTGACGATGGCGTTTCTTACTTTAGGATTAATTCAATTATTTCATGCAGTTAATTCTAAGTATATTCATCAATCAATCTTTAATACGAATATTTTTGCTAATAAGTGGTTTAATTGGGCTATTCTGATTTCAGCAATTGTAATGGCTGCCGTTGAATTGCCGTTTATGACTAAATTCTTTGATGTAACTGAATTGAATGCCACTCAATGGTTAATTGTCTTATTTGCTGGAGTTTGCATGATTGTGATCGTAGAAATTGTAAAGTTTTCTCAACGACTAGCTGATAAAAATTAAATATACCTAAAAAAAGTACTGTTTTGATGTGAATTTTAAAACAGTGCTTTTTCTTAAGATCGTTTAGTATAGCCGTAAATAATGTTCTGGCTGTTTTTTAGAAGTACTGTTTAAACGTTTTTTATAAATTTTTTTGTGTATTACATATAATTTTTTGTTAAAATTGAGCTTATTTTTTAAAGTTCTTAATAGATTATAGTAGAATTTACTAAATACTTAGTTTTTAAATTTGTATTGACTATGAAAGGGGCGATAACAGTGTCGATGATAGAATTCCACGATGTGCAAAAATATTATGGCCATTTTCACGCATTACACGACATTAACTTAGAGATAGATCAAGGTGAAACGGTGGTTTTAATTGGACCTTCAGGTTCTGGTAAAAGCACTTTGGTACGTACTGTAAACGGTCTTGAATCAATTCAAAAAGGTAAATTGATAGTTAATGGCCACGATTTGTCTGATCCTAAAACTAATTTAAATATTCTACGTAGTGATGTTGGCATGGTATTCCAGCACTTTAATTTGTATAAAAATAAAGACGTATTAGAGAATATTATGTTGGCGCCAAGAATTGTTAGTCATATACCTGAAGAAGAAAACAAAAAGCAAGCCATGGAGCTTCTTGAAATGGTTGGTTTAGAGAAATGGGCACACAATATGCCATCACAAATTTCTGGTGGGCAAAAGCAACGTGTGGCCATTGCCCGAACGCTAGCAATGAAGCCAAAATTAATTTTATATGATGAACCAACATCCGCACTTGATCCTGAGATGATTGATGACGTTTTACAAGTCATTAAAAAGGTTACAAGTGAAAGCGGGATGACATCATTAATAGTGACACACGAGATGGGTTTCGCAAAAGAAGTTGCCAATCGGGTAATTTTTATGGATAAAGGCACCATAGTTGAAGATGATAATAGTGATAGCTTTTTCAAGCATCCGAAAACGGAACGAGCACGACAATTTCTAAGTAAAATCATTTCACATTAAGGAGGCCAAGTATGAAAAAGAAATTTTGGCTATTTCCGCTAATGTTTTGGGTACTATTTTTGACAGGTTGTGGTCAAAAGATGAATGATCAATCTGTTTTAAATAGTGTGCAACAAACCAAAACAATTACCTGGGGTGTCAAAGGTGATGTGAAATTATTTGGGCTAGTTGACGTTAAAGATGGTGAACAAAAAGGCTTTGATGTTGATATGGCTAAACATATCACTAAACATATTTTGGGACCAGATGGTAAAGCAGAGTTCGTAACTACAACTTCTCAATCAAGAATACCTTTACTTAAAAATGGTAATGTTGATGCAGTAATTGCAACCATGTCGATTACTCCAGAACGCAAAAAAGTAATCTCTTTTTCAAATTCATATTTTGATGCTGGTCAATCATTATTAGTCCCTAAGGATTCAAAAATAAAAGGTACCAAGGATCTTAATGGTAAGACGGTCATTGGTGTTGTTGGTGCAAATTCGGTCCAGAATATAAAGAAAGTTGCACCTAAAGCAAAGGTAATTGAACTTCAAGATTATGCTCAAGCAATGAATGCTCTGAAATCACATCAGGGTGATGCATTAACAACTGATAATGGTATTTTATTTGGATTGGCAGTTCAAAATCCTGGGTATGAAGTTCGCGGTGGCACTTTCACTGTTGAGCCGTATGGAGTTGCAGTTAATAAGGGACAAACCTCATTCACCAAGGCTGTGGATAAAGCAGTTCTTGAAATGCAGCATAGTGGTGAATACAATCACTTGATTAAAAAGTGGTTTGGCGATGTTCCGGGATTTAATTATAAGGAGCTGTATCGCCAATGATCAATATATTTTCTAAATTTAGCAATCAGTTGTTAGTAGGATTAGGCTGGACTGTGTTATCTAGTATTATTGCATTGTTTTTTAGTTTAGTCATAGGTACAATTTTTGCAATAATGGAAGTGGTTCCCAACCGAGTAGCACGAATAATCGGACGTTCATATGTTGAAATTATGCGAAATATCCCCTTGCTTGTAATTACGATGTTTTTTTATTTGGTTATTCCAATGTATGTCGTTAAAGTAAATGGATTTACCGCAGGAACAATTGGGCTAACACTGTACACATCAGCATTCATTGCTGAAACAATTCGCTCAGGAATTCAATCAGTTTCAGGCGGTCAAATGGAAGGGGCCCGTTCAACAGGGATGACCTATTGGCAGGCAATGAGATATATTATCCTTCCGCAGGCATTCAAAATTGTTATCCCGCCTTTAGGCAATCAATTTGTTAATCTAGTTAAAAATTCCTCAGTACTAGCTTTTGTTGCAGGTTTTGACTTAATGTATCAAGCAAATGCGATTGCATCAACAACTTTTGATACAATTAACAGCTATTTGGTAGTTGGAGTATTATATTTGATTATTACCCTACCAATTAGTTACTATATGCAACATCTAGAAAAGAAATTAGCTTAGAGGAGGTGCAGTCAAATGCAAAATTGGATTAATGCTTTTACATGGCTTAATTTACGCTTTTTATTGATGGGCCTCTGGGTAACTATATATATTTCCGTGATATCGGTTATTCTAAGTTTTATTTTGGGTTCAATTTTAGGAATTATTCGCTATTCTAAGATTAAATATTTATCAAAAATAGTTGGGTTTATTATTGATATTATTCGTAATGTTCCATTATTATTGATAATCTTTTTTACCTATTTTGGATTACCAAACTTTGGACTAAGGCCGGAAACAATTCCTGCAGCAATTATTGCGATGACAATTTTTGAATCTAGTATGATTGCAGAAATTGTTCGTTCAGGAATTGATTCTGTATCTAGTGGTCAAATGGAAGGCGCTCGTTCAACGGGGATGTCGTTTGTCCAAGCATTATGGCATATTATTTTGCCACAGGCTTATAAAAATATGATTCCAACAATTATTAGTCAATTTGTTTCTTTGATTAAGGATACATCATTAGCAACGATTATTGTGGTTCCAGAAATGATGCAGCATGCACAAGTAATATATGGCCAAAATGCTAATTATATTTTGCCAATGTTTGCTGCATTAGCAGTGCTGTATTTCATTGTTTGTTTTACTCTTTCAGTTATAGGTAATATAATTGGTAGACATTTAACATAATAATAAAACAAATAAGGCTTTTGCTGTTAAGGTAAAAGCCTTATTTGTTTTATTTGAATGGCAGAAGCTACTGCTAGAGATTACTAATAATCAAAGGGTAAGGTTATAATTAGTGGGTATTATAATTAAATTAATCAATCCTTTTAGCAAAAGCATCAAGAACTAGTTTAGAGTAGGCGATAGATTTGCTTGCATTTGCGATGATGTTTCTTTTAGAAAAGAGGGAGCCACAATTAAACTCGACAATTCGGAGTTCTCATTAACAATTGTTAATGAAATTTTTAACAAATTTCAAGGTTTGCATAATAACGTTATTCAAAAAGGCAATATCGGCAGTAAGTATGTGTATGCTTTGCAATATAACAATCAACACGACCCGCATAATTATGTCTATCGTGCAAAAAAACGTCGCTATCCTATTTTTAAAAAAGTTTTCAGTGCATCAAAAATTGCGGGTGGTCATACACAGACATTTATGTATGCTAATCAAAAAAGCAAATGGTTTATTGGTACTAAAAAAAATCAAGCTGGCTGGTCTACACAACTTGCAAGAGTGGAAATTCCTTCTAAAAATCAACATTTTAGTAATACAGAATTTTCTCGACTCGCTTATCTTAACCGAGCCGGACGGGGGTTAAAAGTTGATGATACTAGTGGAATAGATGAGTTTAGTAGGTTCACGGGAAAAGACTTTCTAAGATTTGATGCGGCAATTTCACCGCAATATAAAACTTTTCTGTTAGCTACAGTTGATCGAAAAAAAGATAATCTTATTAAAGGTGATAATGGATATTTTATTTTATATGATTTAAACGAGATTAATCAGGCTATCGATGATACAGATGGTAGTTATGTTAATTTGGGCGAAATACCATATTTAAGTGAATTTTATATTAAGCATATTACTGCTAAGAGTAAAATTGGCTCATTACAAGGGTTTGATTTGGATGATAATAATAATGTTTATATTTCAAGTGAGTATGGTCCAGTAAAAGGTGGCGTCAGTAAAAAGCCAAGAAGAATTATTAAAATGCCGTGGGGTGTTTGGGGGCAATCAAATATGCGTGAGTGGGAAATTTTAGATTTTGATAATGCAGATATTGATATTCCAGGCTATGCAACGGAGCTTGAAAGTATCCAAGTAATTGCTCAAAATGATTTATACCTGACAATTTCATATCATAATTCTGCTGGGACTACAACGAGAAGTCGTATTTATCGAGTTCGGTGGTAATAAATTGGACTATAACAAACAGAACTAGATCTAATAGATTTGGTTCTGTTTGTTATTAACTCAGTAAGTATCTTTTAATTAAGAAAGTTAAAAAACTGGTTTTGATAAATTTAACAATTTAAAGACTTACAACTGTAGTAAATATAAAAAATGTTTTTCTAGTATTTCATCTTTTGTTTTTTTGGGTAATATAGTAGTAAATAGACAATACTATTAGAATCTGGTAATTAAAACATTCAATGATTTTGAAGATTACATCTGAATCATGCCATACTAGTTTACAATTGCTAAAAAAGTAATAAGCAACATTAAAAAGCTTGAGTTAAGTCTGTTGTTTCTTATAATTTGGAATTAGAATAAAGATTGGGAAAGTTTATTAATGAAAAAATTTTTGTTTCGTCTATATTTAAACCTAATGAAACTAGTTGCTCGCTTTACGCGCATCAATAACAAAAGTGTCGTTATCTTGAATGGTGCTGGTCGATCTGGATCGAATGGTTATATATTTGCGAAGTATCTTCAAAAAAAACATCCGGAATATAAAGTCACTGTTGTAGAGCCGTGGCCTTCCTCACATTTGTCCTTTTCAATTTGGCGTAAGATTGGACAGGCTAAATTTATTGTAACAACTCATCAGCCATTTAAAATTCATTCTAGGCAAATAAATGTGCAATTTTGGCATGGTGTTCCACTTAAACGAATGGGTATTATGGCAAATAATACTGATCGAAAAGCTGATCTGCGCAACGTAAAATTATGGCAAAAAAATGTGGATATTGTTTGTTCAAGTTCTGACTTATATGAAACTATGATGAGTGCATGTTGCGCAATTGATACTAGTAAGTATCAGAAGGTCGGCTTTCCTCGTACCGATGCCTTAAAAAATCCAATGATCACTAAAAAGCAACTTTTGTATGACTTATTTAAGCAAATTGATGATCAAGCTCAGATTGGGATTTATATGCCGACATTTCGCTATGAACTTGAAGATAGTCAAATAATAAATCAAATTAAAGCAGGTAATTTTTTTGCGCTACCGGATTTTGACATTGAGTCGTTAAATCAAAATTTAAAAAGGCAGCATCAATATTTATTGGTTAAATTACATCCATATGAGCAGAAGCTAGTCGGAAATTTTACTAGTCAATATTCCCAAATTGCCTTCCTCAATGATGATTATTTGTTTGAACATGAATGTGATTTGTATGAACTTCTTGGTTCTACTTCATTTTTAATTACCGATTTTTCTTCGATTTATTTTGATTATCTTGCGTTTGATCGCCCTATAATTTTTATTACTAATTTTTTGGCACAGTATCAAAAGAAACGGGGACTGCTAATAGGTCCTTACACTAAGGTAGTTCCAGGACCGTGTGTTAAAAGTCAAAAAGAGTTGGTAGCTGCTTTATCTGCTCCCAATAATTATCAAACAAAACGACATTATTGGTATAATTTAACAAATCAGGTTCAAGGCGTTTCGGCTTGCGATGCCATTTTTAAGATGATGACTAAAGATTAGAGGAAAGTTGTGAAACGAACTTTTTTAAATATTTTATATAATGCTATTTATCAGATCTTTCTCGTTTTAGTTCCGCTAATTACGGTACCCTATCTGTCAAGAATTTTGGGTCCTAAAACATATGGTATTTATAGTAATGTGAACAATATCGTGCAATTTTTGATGATTTTTTGTACTCTATCTGTGTCATATATTGGAATGAGAACTATTTCACAAGTGCGCTCTTGCGGCAATCAAAAAGATTTGACAGATGCGTTTTGGGGATTGTGGTATTTTCAAGCAATTGCTGGCGTAGTGACAATTGTATTTCTAATTACAGCCGTAAGTTTTTTCCACATTAAATATTGTAATTACTTATTATTAATGGTTCCATATTTAATTTCAGCACAGGTTGATATATCGTGGTTTTTTCAAGGATTAGCGGAATTTGGACGAGTGGTTTTAAAGAACACAGCTGTTAAGCTGGTTTCTGTTGTGCTAATTTTATTATGGGTAAAAAAGCCAGACGACCTTTGGAAATATATGTTGATAATGTCTATTTCAACGATGCTGGGATCCTTTGTTTTTTGGTTTGATATCCATCGTTATATTGGTGTACCGATTAAACATTTTTATCAGTTTCAGACAACAATTAAGGCAATCATTACTTTATTGATTCCTCAAATAGCAACGCAAGTTTATACATCACTTGATAAACCGATTCTCGGGTTGTTTCAAAATTCCACTCAAGTTGCTTTTTATGATAATTCACAGCGAATTTCAAACATGGTGTTAGGGATTGTTACCAGTATTTCCTTAGTTATTATGCCCAAAATGGCAAGTGAGAGTAAGGCAGAACAACGAATAATTTTAAAAAAATCACTGGAAGCGACTGTAATGCTAGGAACCTTGTTTGCAGTAATTATTATGGCGAATACAAAAGAATTTGTTCCATTTTTCTTTGGTGCTAAGTATATTCCAATGACATCACTAATGTTCTTTTTTTCATTAACAATTATTATGATTCCGATGGGTGGAGTCTTTGCCAATCAGTTTGCACTTGCTAATCATCGTGATCAAGACTATGCCTTACCAGTAATTGTTGGCGCAATTTTGGAAGTAATTTTGAGTTATTTTCTTGATCGCTATTATGGAGCCACGGGCGCGATGATTGCCATATTAGCGACCGAATTGATTGTTTTAATTTTGCGGTTATGGATTGTACGCGATGGGTATGATTTTAAATACTCTTTTAGAGAAGTTCCCAAATATTTTTTAATTTCTGTGATTGTGCTAATAGTTGGAATGGTTATACCACAAATTGTGACATCAGTTTTCTTAAATATGGCAATAAGATCAATTATTATGGCTTGCTTATATTTTACTTTGATGTTTTTGATGAAGCTTGATTTTAATCAGGATATCATAATATTGTTCAAAAAATTTTTTAGGAGAAGTTAAAATGATTCCCAAAATTATTCACTATGTTTGGGTTGGCGGGAATCCGAAACCCAAAAATATTCAACGTTGCATGAAAACGTGGCATAAACATTTACAAGATTATCGATTTATAGAATGGTCTGAAGATAATTTTGATCTTCATGAAAATAAGTATATTGAGCAAGCTTATCAGGCAAAAAAGTGGGCCTTTGTATCTGATTATATTCGTGCCAAAGCCGTTTATGAATATGGTGGTATTTATCTTGATACTGACGTTTTGGTCTTAGACAATCTGAAAGAGTTACTTGGTGATCGTGCTTTTGTTGGGTTTGAAAACAAGGACAATCCGTTTACTGCGGTTTTTGGTGCTGAAAAAAAGCATCCGCTTCTTAAAGATATGGTTGATTATTATGATAATCGTAACTTTGCATTTGATTGTGGCAATCAGCTTGCCGGTGTGAATACTCTCTCTGTTTCTACAATTTTAAAAACTAAGTACGGTGCGCAACCAAATAATCAAGAGCAAATGCTGAAACATGGTATTCACCTCTATCCTGACGGTGTTTTATGCAATCCATCAGCAGCTTCGAAAACAATTCATGTTTTTACTGGAACTTGGATGGAGGGAGAAAAGCCGCTAAAGCGCAAACTTGTAACGGCACTTAAGGCAAGAATTAAAACACCAAAAGAAGCATCACTTTATGCTAGGCTTTTAAGATAATGACACAGTGTGAATTAGAACAGTTGGTCAAAGAGATTTCTCTTAGGTTTTTTGGACAAAGATTTTTACATCAAGTTAAAATTAATTACCGAATGACCACAACCGGAGGACGCTACCATTTAAACGATCATCATTTGGAAATTAATGCCCATTTTTTGCTACCAGAATATCATGATGAATTAATTGGGATTATCAAGCACGAATTAACTCATTATCACCTTCATCTAGCTGGCAAAGGATACCGCCATCGAGACCGTGATTTTAAAGTTTTACTTAATCAAGTAGGTGGTTATCAGTTTACTCCTGATATTGGATTACGGCATACGAAAAAAGTGCATTATGCTTATTTTTGTCAGGATTGTGGACAAAACTTTATGCGAGTGCGCCGGATCAATTTAAGGCGCTATGTTTGTGGAAACTGTGGTGGTAAATTAATTCAACTTACTCTTAAATAATTTGTATGATTTTGTTTGACAATGTATTTATTAAGAAACTATAATTTAATTATAAAATTAGGTACCTAACTAAATGAAAAAGGAGATTTTATAATGAGTCAAACAAGTGATAATTTAATGAAACAACTTTATTTTATTATGCGGGCCGGCCGCTATTACATGTTTAAAGGCGAACAGCCAATTTCCGGACAGAAACGTGTTCTAGCAGTTCTTAAGCTTGAAGATGGATTAACTCAGAATTATTTAGCAGAAATTTTAGCTCTAAAACCGGGTTCCCTAGCAGAACTGCTTAAGAAGATGGAAATTAAAGGTTATATAGTACGTAATACTGATGAAAATGATAAAAGGGTAAAACGTGTTTATTTGACCGCGCTAGGTAAAACAGAAGCTGAAAAATTAGAAAAAACAAGTCAAGAATATGATACTTCATCATTTTTCTCTGGCTTGAGTGAGGAGGAACAAATTGAGGTTAGTCGAAAATTAGAAAAAATTGCTAATGGCTGGGATGATGACTTTAAGCATCAAGCCCAAAAATTTGTTGATCCGACTTTTCGGATGAAGGCATTTAGACAATGGCGTAGTGCAGTACATCATGAATTTTCAAAGGAAGAAATTGAAACTATTCGTCATCGGATGTCGGAACGTAATTCTAATGGTTTTCACTGTCAATTTAATCACCATGGTTTTAAAGATGGGTATTGTTCAGGGGAACGAATGAATCAATATGACAAAGACTTTTGGAAAAAGTTTTGGGGAAAAGATGATAAAGAAGATTAAAAGTAAAGCTGGGTTGTGATGTGCAAAGCGCATGATAATCTAGCTTTTTTTGCTTGATAGGAGTTATAGCAGTTTTTCAGGCAAAAAAATACGCTGTTAAGGCCAAGCGTACTTGTGTTAAATAAATTCTTTATATTCAGTTAATCTTTAAACCTACTTATTACTTAAAATAAAGGTTGTACACTTTATCCTGTTGATGGATACCTTGTGGTATTCTTTAACAGGATATTTTTTATACAAAAATAGAGGCCATGATTGCGCCTCATTTTTCCTAATACCATTCAAGAAAGATTGGAGTTTTCCCTATGTCCTCTATTGATAACTATTCTACTAAACTTTTACTTGATATTAAAGATCCTAATCTTTTTTTTATCGTTTTTACTATGCTGCTGATCATGTTACCAAAGTCTTGGTCGCTGAACTTGTACTCCCTTTATCCTCTTGTCCTAACTGTCAAGCTACTAATAGCAGTAGGTTAAGGCTAAAAATTTATTACCCACAAAAAGTTGACGCTAACTTTTTTAGATGTTCAGTTGTGAAGACGTGGTATAAGGTAATATAATTTAAGTAATTAATAATAGAGTTGATTAGAAAAAGTGCTGCAAATGTTAAAAATTGATCATATAGATACAAGTGCACAAGCTAAAAATTTGGCTAAGCAAATAATAAAATATCCTAAAACTTATTTTCTTCAAGGTAAGTGGGGAAGTGGAAAAACAGAATATCTAAAAGAAGTGGAGAAGCAATTAACAAATCTTAATGATAACTTTAAGTTTATATTTTTAAATTTATGGGAGCCTAGAAATAAAAATTCATTTTCGAAAAACCTATTTAGAGTAGTTCATTCTAAATGGTCGCCAATTTTGGAATCTATTTATTGGATATTGATCTTTTTATCTATTATTGGAAGTTGTGCTCTTGCATATGTTGGAACATTTAGGAATATCCATGATAGTACATGGTTACTGCTTAGCACTACAATAGTGACTATCTTAACAACTTTAGGTAACTTTATAAAAAGTAAATGGGTTGATATTGATAGTATTTTAATGCGTTGGTCTTTACGTTCTTTAAAGTCTAAGAAAAAACCTAAAGTACTTGTCATTGATGATTTTGATAGATTAACTGATAACATGCAAAGTGAACTCTATATGCTTTTTAACTCTATTCATTCAAAAAACTCGAATTATATTTGGTGGAGATTTAGATAATATAAATGTTGAGGAAAGTTACCTTAGAAAAATAATTGATCAGAAAATAACTATACCTTATTTGCTAAACTCTGAAAATATATCAATAAATATAGAAAATAAAATAAGAAAAAGATTGAAATTAAAATTCGATTTTTATGCTATCGCTGATTTATTTGTTTCAGATAAGCTTACTGCTAGGGATGCAAATCAATATTTGTTTTATGTGGAAAATGAGTTTTATAATCAAAGAAAAAAATTTCATGTTCAAATTGATCAAGAATTACTGGTGATATACTTGTACCTGTTTAAAAGAGAATTCTATCAAAAATTAATTGATCCTAATTATATTTCTGAAAAAAAAGAAATACTAGCGCGACTCAAAGAAAGTGGTAGTGCTGGTATCAATAAAGACAAGGGAAAAGTAGATACTTCGATAATTGAAACAAAGATTGAAAATTATATAATGTCCTTGTTTCAGAAAAGAAAAAGCAATCCTCCTGATTTTGTTAATAATAGTGCAGTTTATTATATAAATGAGCTTGCCAGTAATTATTCTATAATTGAATTTGAAAACTATGTATATGATGAAAATAGATTGGGTAAGCTTTTTAAAATTAAAGATGATAGTACAAGTCAGGCTATGTCATCATATAAAGAATTTTTTGTATATGTTAAAAATATGGATAACGAAAAATATAGTGAAATCCAAAAAAATTTGGAAGTAGTAGCAATTAAAGTTATGCTCTCTGAAATACGTTATGAGCCTAATCAATTGTTAAAATATGTATTTCAACAAAAAGAAAAACAAATATTTTCCGATTATCTGGAAGCAGACTTGAAAAATAAAAGTTTAAATACAAATTCTTTGGTAATGGGAACAGGAATTTCTTCTGAGGAAGCAATTAAAAAATTTGAAAACTGGATTGATGGCATTGCAAAAGAAATTAATTGTACAATTTCGATTACTGAGAAATGGTATTATTTGAGATCTTGTTTAGATTTATATGGAACACTTGATAAATATAGTGGTCGTTCAATGTCTGTTATCTATGAAGAAAAAGTTCAAGAGCAGTATAAGCAAAAAGCTAAAAAAATTTCAGATCCAAAAAGTTTCGGGGAAAAAGATTATGATGCAGAGGCTTTAATAATTTGTTTAGGTTATCGTTATTGGTTGGATGGTCCGATTAATCCAACAAAAATGGCGAATTTTAAATCAAAAGTAAGTTCGATAGAACAGTTAAAAGATACAGAATATTCAGCTTTTTGGAAGGTATATTTAGAAGGGTGTCCAAAAGAAGAAGTAGAAAAATATAAATTTTCGGATCTTGATGCTCTAAATTTTGATTATAATGGTCAGAAATATTATAAAGTAGTTTATAGTAAACTTGAAAAATTGAATTTTTGGAGTTAGATAATTATGAATTTACAAAAATTACTAGAAACAATTCTAAGCCAATATAAAACTGAAAGTAAAAAACAATTTAAAGGAAATAAATTAGCTGGATCAATAAGAAATGATTTAAAAAATTGTATAGATAAAAGTATGCTTTCTTCTTCTATTCAACTGAGAGGTTCCGCCGGACAAAGTAAATGGGCATTAATTCCATGGTTAGCAATTTTTGATAAAGATATTACCACTACTGCAGAACGCGGATTTGATATTGTATACTTGTTTTCGGCAAATATGAATAAAGTTTATTTGTCCTTAAATCAAGGCTATACTTTTTTTACTAAAAGGTATGGTAGAAAGGATGCTTTGAAAAAGATACAGTTAGTATCAAATTATTTTTGTGAAAATTTAACTTTAATTGACAAAGACATGATAGGAAATATTAACCTACTTGATCAGTCTACTGTTAATGACACACATTTAGCTAAAGGATATGAAAAGGGAAATATCTTTGCTTTTGAATATAAAAAAGACAGTTTTCCATCTAATGATAAATTGCTGGATGATTTGCGTAAAATGCTAATATTGTATGAGGAGCTAAAAGCAAAATTATATTCTGTTAATAATATAGATGAAACAGTAAATTATATTTTAAGAATCAATGATAGTTCATCAGAGATAAAAAGGGCAAAAAGTAAAATTAAGCAGATTGAAACTTCTAATTTTATAAAGTATGTTTCTGATAATTTGGATAAAGTAAATTTAGTTGAAGATAATAAGTTAACATATAACACTAATACAGAAAATGTAGTTAAAATTAAAAAGCAAATAGATTATCAGGCTAAAGAAAAGCAAAATTCAAAATTGGGATTTTTAGGTGAGAAAATTGTTTTTGAATATGAAAAGCAATGGGCAAAAAAACATCTTGGAACCACAGATGGTATAATTCATGTTTCTGTTGATCAAGGAGATGGAGCTGGCTATGATATTCAATCAAAAGATGAAAATGGTCAAACTTTGTATATAGAAGTTAAAACTACTAGTGGTTCTATAGTCCAACCTTTTTATTTATCAAGGAATGAGTTAGATGCATCAAAGAAATATGGAAAACAATTTATTTTGTTACGACTGTATAATGTAAACAAAAAGCACAAATTAAGTTTTAAATATTATTGTATTTCTGGCCCTTTAGATGAATGTTCAAGTATTCACTTAGATCCAATAAATTATCAAGGAACTTTATTATAAAAATTATTACTACATAAACTGCAACAGAAAAGATAGATCTATGTCTAATTTTATTGGCTCTTTGTCAAATCCTGTTGATGAAGATAAATAATGAATTATATGCACTCTAAGTAGTCATGCTTAAAGTATTTTCTTTTAGGACAACATTTTTTACTTCTAACATAATCTTTGTAGTCAGATTACTAAGATTACGATAACCGTAGGCTGTACGTGCAATTGATTAAAGGAGCGGTCAGCGGTTAAATCGTGAATTACTTTTTGTTTTACAGGATTAGTAATAAAACATACTTATCAACTATGGAACTATTTGTCATAAAAGAATGACGGAAATTTGAACAATATAGACGGTAGTTCAAGCAACAAGGGTTTAGAAGCATCTAAGGATAGATAAAGCCGTAATGATCGTTGTGGACTAAAGTAGCTTGACAATTAGGACAAGAGGACAAAGGGAGTACAGGTTCGGCGACCAAGACTTTGGTAACATGATCAGCAGCATAGGGAAACTCCAATCTTTCTTGAATGGTATTAGGAAAAATGAGGCATAACCATGGCCTCTATTTTGCATTTTGACGAGCAATTATCTCAAAAATGCTGTTAATATCAGCGCTTAATGACTCTATATTAAAAATAGCACATTCTTATTCCATAAGGACTGATTAATTAACCTCAAACAAACTAGCTTTAATGAATAGTTTTTTGTATGATTGTTTTGAGATGATTTTAAATGAGTTTTAAAGATGTCCCATGTAATTGTAATAGTGCAGAAAAATTCTATCGTAGTTCAAAATGGAAAAATACAAAAAATTCATGTATTGAAAGAGATAATAATACTTGTCAGATTTGTGGCAAAAAGTATAACGAAACTATCAAATTTAACGTTGATCACATAGTTCCTCGCAGATTACTTCCAACAGATCAGTGGTGTGATGAAACAAATCTATGGACACTTTGTAAATGTTGTAATGGAATTAAACAAAGCCTTGAACATATTTTTGATAATAGTCAATTACAAATAATCACAAAATTTCAATGGACTGAGCTTATTAGAAGTAATAAAAATTATTGTAAAGCAAAATGTAAGCATTGATTTTAAACGTAGTAGTTAAATATAAAGTGCTCTTACTGAGAGTATTATTTTTATCAATAAAATTCGAAAAGTTTGGACTAACTTTTTAAAATTAATTATGACTCACAATTATAAAAATGTTGATTTTATCATGTTTTAAGCCTCAAATTATTGGCTATCATTGTAAAATTTTCCTCATCTCCATAATAAAAAAGAGTCTGGAAAAAAACTAGACACTAACAAGCAAAAAATCCGTTAGAACCTTTAAGTTCTAGCGGATTTTTCATATACATTTTTGCCTTGATATTATTAATTCAGTACCAAAAATAAAAAGGTGGGCTTTTCATGTATCAAAATTATATCGCAGGTCAAACTGCTTTAACACTCAATTTAGATTTTTCTATTCCTAAAAATTATCTTGCTCAGGTTATTAGCACTTTTGTTGATTCTATTCCTGACAAAGTACTATTAGAAGACAAGTTAGTTACTGGTCGGCCAGCATATTATCCAGCTATGATGTTTAAAATTTTGCTTTTTGCTTATTCTAGACGAGAGTTTTCTCTGGCAGAAAGATTGAACGGATGCTAGAGGGAAATTTGCCAATGATGATTAATTGCTGGCGGCAAGCATATTTCATACCACACAATCAATAACTTTAGGTCTAGTAAACATGCCAATCAGTTAATTAAACAGTCTTTTGTCTATTTTACTAACCTCCTGCAGGCAGAAGGCTTAATTAAAAAAGATGC
>NZ_JBXSQM010000012.1:0-64403 GCF_057063645.1 Lactobacillus sp. X-49 | reverse complement strand
AAGATCCCACTAAACTGGCTAATTGGACATACAACGAGCAGGATGATTATTACCTTGACTAGCAAGGCGTACGCTTTAACTTTAAGCGCTATGGTAAACGTAAGAATAAGAGTACTGGCTTAATATCAGCATAAATTAAGTTTGTAAAAGTTAGTTATCCTTTGTGTATCAACGTTTTAAGCAGATACGCGAAGGATAATTAAGAACACAAACGGAACATAAAAATTACGGTGTTCCGTGGTTGATTTTTTTGATAGACACAAAGATTGATATATTAGCGTTTGTAGCCATTTTTTTGTGTGCAGAATGAAGTTTTTTGTAATGTAAAAGAGTATTTACGATTGATGTGAAGTTTTTTATTTTGTTGTTATTAAATACAATTTATAAAAAATATTATATGTATGGTAAACTTATTAACATACCATATTTATTACTAATTAGCAATTGTTATTGCATTTAATTGTTTATATGTTGTATAATATAAGAAAGGAATTCATTACAAAATGTTAAATTTTATTACTTTTAATTCCATTCAGACAACACCAAATTCAATTTATACTATTCATAGAAATAAGATTATTTATCATGAAAAACACGAAATTTATCACTAAACTAGCCTTAATGGACACTAACGCCGCAACTACTTTATTATAAGCTAATGCTTCAACGCCGGTTAAAGCCTATACTGCTCCAACAGCGACTGACAAAGATTATGCAAATATTCAAAGAATATCTAAGGAACCAGGTATGCACAAAGTAACTATAAAGTGGTATGCTAACTGAGCACCCGGAAACAGTATGTATTGGTTAATTCACAAAAAATCACTTAAATTAGATGATAATAACATATTAGATCCGGGTAGAACATGGTCATCAATTACACATGCTGGTACTATTAACGGTAAATCTTATATCTATATGAATGACTTAAATAGTGCGCCTTGTTATATGCCAGTGGCTTACTTTGTTTTACCTTATGGCATGAAGTTTAAGCCGGGCTATACTTCAGTTGCTGTCTATCGTGGCGCTTTGGCTAACTCTTCAAATGGGTATGACGAATACCATGATGACTATGGCAGTGTAGATACTTATACCAACACTGTTTATAGCGATCGCAAAAGTGGTCGTGTTAAATTGACCATGAAAGAATGGGGCCAAGATCGCGGTAAAAATCAAGGCTTCTTTATCGGTAAAACTACCATTCACACGAACGATGGGGAAGATTACTACCCTGTTTACACTTATTCCGGCGATGGCGACTTAACGGTCTTTTACCTCAAAGTTGCTGATCTTGATAAATTCGAACCTGCTACGGTAACTTATAACGATATTGGTACGATTACTAAGAATCACAAGTTTAAGCCTTATACTAAACATATGTCTGACTAATAGTCAGTGAATCTAAAATAACTAGTTTAATAAACTAGTTATTTTTCTTTTGGAGTTTCTTTTTTTGATGCGTCAGATTCTTATATAGAAAGGAGGGCTGATATGAAACAACTTAATTGGATTAAAAACCTATTAGCCCAACAAGTAAATGTTAAGCTGTTTAGTTTTGCCTTTATTTTAAGCTTATTTTCCACCAGTGTCTTATTACTAATTACTAGCAACCATCCGCACAGTATATTTTACTTATTAGCTAAATTAAAGTTTTTTTTCGCCTTTAGTCGCTTAGTCCTTAACGCTAACACAACTGATTTAACTAACAGTGTGATGCTGTTTACCATAGCGGTTTTACTAATTGTTGCAATGGCAATTACTGTTACTTTTATTAACAACAGCCACCATGAGCTATATATTATCTGGTCAATCACGGCTTTTAATCACAGCATTGTTACTATGTACTAGCCCCATAAATATCTTTGCCGCAATTAACACTACCGCTTGGCTCTGGTTTACTATCTTGTATTTTATTAAACAACTTAGGGGAATTTTTACCGCTAAGCCACCAATAATTAGTGTTTGCAAAAACTTACCCAATCTTCAATAAAAACTTGTGTTGAAGTAAATTTTGCGCTATAGTATTGAATGTACTTGCGGGCATGGCGGAATGGCAGACGCGCAAGACTAAGGATCTTGTGATCGTTTTTAGATCGTGGAAGTTCGAGTCTTCTTGCCCGCATTATTTAGAGGAGCTATTGCTCCTTTTTTTGTATATTAAATGTTGGCATTCAAAATGCTACGTGCTCAAGTTTTAAGCAGTAGTTAATTTTTGAATGCTTTTTTTATTTTAAAAATTAATTACATTCCATAATTTAAACGTTGAAGAGGTTATACTTAAAGTAACAATTAAAAAAGCAAGGAATATTTCATGGTAAAAAGACGGAAGAACAAAAAGCAACCCAGTTGGCTGATCATTATTCGTGTGTTTATAATTTTATTCTTATTGATTATTCTGTTTATTGCTATACGGTATTATCGCAGACAAGCAATTCAATCAGAACAACTTAGACAAGAACAGATTGCTCGCCAGCAAGCTCGGGCCAAAGTCATTAGAGAACATAAGGCATTTATTCAAAAAATAGGTCCAATTGCTCAAGAAGTAGATCAAGAATTTGATCTCTTGCCAAGTATTACGATTGCTCAGGCATGTCTTGAAAGTGATTATGGCCAAAGTAGCTTATCGCAAAAGTATAATAATTTGTTTGGGGTTAAAGGTACTAATCCCAATACTTCCGCAGTTTTAACAACTAAGGAATACGAAAAAGGTAAATGGATTGTTGTCAAAGCCAGGTTTCAAATTTATGATTCATATGAAGCATCAATTAGAGCTCATGCACGACTTTTTCAAAAAGGCACAAGTTGGAATGCCCACCAATATCGACATGTCTTAAATTCTAAAGACTATCAAACGCAGGCCAAAGCCTTAGTTAAGGATGGGTATGCTACTGATCCCAATTATGCAAATAAATTGATTAAATTGATAGAAGAATATCATTTAGATCGATTTGATAAATAAAAGACAAACCATTCCGAATACCGTCTTTATCTTTGGTACAATATAAGAGCTATAGAAATTTTGTGAAGGGAATCAGAATGAGCGAAGAATCAATTTTGGCTGGGTTAAATCCGCAGCAAGAGCAAGCCGTTAAAACCACCGAAGGACCACTATTAGTTGTTGCTGGTGCCGGTTCGGGAAAAACATCTGTTTTAACCAGACGAATCGCCTACCTTGTCGAAAAAAAAGGTGTCTTACCGTGGAATATTTTGGCAATCACGTTTACTAATAAGGCGGCTAGCGAAATGCGCGCGCGTGAGCAGAAATTATTGGGGTCACAAGCAGCAGACATATGGATGTCGACTTTTCATGCTCTGTGTGTCCGTATTTTGCGTCGAGACGCTGAAAAAATCGGTTATAATAACAATTTTTCAATTGCTGATTCGGCTGAGCAATTAACCTTAATCAAACATATTGAAAAGGAATTAAATGTTAATCCTAAAACATATGAACCTAAGCGTGTATTATCAACCATCTCTAATGCTAAAAATGATTTATTGACACCCGATGAGTTTGAAGCTAATAAAACATTGCCCTTTGAAAAGGTCGCGGCGCAAATTTATCATGAGTATCAAAAGCGATTGAAACATGATCAAATAATGGATTTCGATGATTTGATTATGCAGACATTGGTTTTATTTAAAACTGATGAGACCGTTTTACATTATTATCAAAATAAATTTCGTTATTTACTAATTGATGAATATCAGGATACTAATCGTGCTCAATATGAATTATGTCACAAATTAGCAGCCAAATATAAAAATATTTGTGTTGTTGGTGATGCGGATCAGTCAATTTATGGTTGGCGTGGGGCCAATATGGAAAACATTATGAATTTTGAGCAAGATTATCGAAATGATGGTGTTCAAACAGTTAAGTTAGAGCAAAATTATCGTTCAACCGGGCATATTCTATCTGCAGCTAATGCGGTAATTAAGAATAATCGTAATCGTAAAGCTAAAAAGCTCTGGACAGACCAAGGTGATGGCGAAAAGATAACGTATTATCGTGCCCAGAGTGGTGAAGATGAAGCTCATTTTATTATTAGCAAAATTCAAGAAAAAACTGAAAAAGCTCATTTTTCTTATAGTGATTTTGCTGTATTGTATCGAACCAATGCACAATCAAGAACAGTTGAAGAAGCATTTGTTAAATCAAATATCCCATATCAAATTGTAGGAGGACATAAATTCTATGATCGTAAAGAAATCATGGATATCATGGCTTATCTTAAACTGATAGCTAATCCTAGTGATACGCTGAGTTTTAACCGAATTGTCAATACACCTAAACGTGGGATTGGAAATGTAAGTGTTGAAAAATTTGTTTCATTTGCGCAAACGAGTGGGTTGTCTTTACTTGATACATTTAATCATATAGGTATGGCTGGGCTATCGGTTCGTGTTGCAGATAAGTTGAGTGATTTTGGTGTAAAACTTCGTGATGCAATTAACTATGCTGAAAGTCATAGTGTGACTGGCTTAACAGAAAAGATTCTCCAAGATTTTGGTTATACAAAAGCGCTCAAAGACGAAAAAACTATTGAAGCTGAAACTAGACTAGAAAATTTAGATGAATTTTTATCAGTTACTAAGCGATTTGATGATCAGTATGAAGCTAGTGATGATACTAGCGCACTGAGTGATTTTTTGGCAGAAGTTTCGCTACTAAGTGATCAGGATGATTTAGCAAATAATAATGATCAAGTCGCATTGATGACCCTTCATGCTGCAAAAGGACTAGAATTTCCAATTGTTTTTTTAATTGGAATGGAAGATGGACTTTTCCCTTTGTCAAGGGCTTTGCTAGAAGATGATCAATTAGAAGAAGAACGAAGATTGGCCTACGTTGGAATTACGCGGGCGCAAAAACAGTTATTTTTAACTAACGCTTATTCACGAATGATGTATGGACGTATGCAAAATAATCAACCATCGAAATTTTTAGAAGAAATTGATCAGGCTGACCTTAATTTGGAAAGTTCTGTTTCTGAGAGAATTACCAATCCAGATTTTCACGTTCAGACTGCTCCTTTTGCAAATATAGATGAACGAGCCCGAGCACAAGTTTATACACCTAAAGTTAAAGCAGCAGGAGCAATTGGAGCTGAGAAAAAAGGTTGGAATGTTGGCGATCAAGTTGAGCATAAGGCATGGGGCCGAGGTGTTGTGACTAAGGTTAGTGGTAAAGGTGAAGATATGGAACTAGATATTGCCTTTAAAGATCAAGGAATCAAGCGGCTATTAGCGGCATTTGCTCCAATTAAAAAGGTATAATAATAGTTAATAATAATTTTTATCAGGAGAAAGAAAATGGCAGATTTAACTCTTGATGAGGCCAAAAAAGAAGTTTCCGTACTTAGAGAAAAACTTAATGATTGGGCTGATGCGTACTATACAAAGGACGCGCCCAAAGTTGAAGATTATATTTATGACCAAAACTATAATCGACTAGTTGAACTAGAACAAGAATTTCCCCAATTAATCAGTTCAGATTCAATCACTCAGCACGTGGGTGGTCAACTTGATAGTGAGCTTTCAAAAGTCACACACCAAGTCCCGATGTTATCTATGGGGGATGTTTTTTCAAAAAAAGAATTAGTGGAATTTGATCAACGTGTTCAAAAACAGTTAGGTCATGCAGTTGTTTACAACGTAGAATTAAAAATTGATGGACTATCAATTAACTTAGAGTATACTAATGGTAAATTAATGCGTGCTTCAACTCGTGGAAACGGGCGCGTGGGTGAAGATGTTACTGCTAATGCGCGATACATTAAAGATATTCCTCAAACTTTGCCTGAGAAACTGACAATGGAAGTACGCGGTGAGTGTTATCTGGGGAAACAAGCTTTTGCAAAGTTGAATGAAGAGCGTGATGAAAATGGCGAGACAATTTTTGCTAATCCGCGTAACGCTGCAGCGGGGTCATTACGACAATTAGACGCACAAATTACAAAAAAACGTAATTTAAGTACATTTATTTATACCTGGGTTAATCCTCCAAAACAAATAACTAGTCAACATCAAGCAATCGAAAAATTGGCTACTTTGGGTTTTCATACTAATCAAACTGGGCGTCAATTGGCAACTTTAGATGAAATTTTTGATTTTATTGATGAGTATACAGCTAAAAGGGACAAATTAGCCTATGGAATTGATGGAATTGTTCTTAAAGTTGATGATTTGAATTGGCAAAATCAGCTGGGAGCGACAGTAAAAATTCCGCGATGGGAAATTGCTTATAAGTTTCCTCCAGAAGAACAAGAAACCATAGTTCGAGAAATTAAATGGACGGTGGGACGAACAGGAGTAGTTACGCCAACAGCAATCATGGATCCGGTTCAGTTGGCAGGAACTACCGTTTCTCATGCTGTTTTACATAATGCGGATTTATTAAAAGAAAAAGATGTTCGTATAGGTGATACCGTGGTACTACATAAAGCTGGTGATATAATTCCTGAAATATCACAAGTTATTATAGCTAAGAGACCAGCAGACACTATAGAGTATCAAATCCCCGTGTATTGTCCGTCTTGCGGTGAAAAGCTGATTCGTTTGCAAGATGAAGTCGCTTTGCGTTGTGTTAATCCGTCATGTCCAGCTCAAATAGAAGAAGGTATCACGCACTTTGCATCACGACCGGCAATGAATATTGACGGATTAGGACCTAAAATTGTTCGCCAACTTATTAAGCAAAATTTAGTCCACAATGTAGCGGATTTATACCATTTGCAAGCTACTGATTTAAAAAAATTAGATCATTTTAAAGAAAAATCTATTAATAATTTGTTGACTGCGATTAATAATTCCAAGAATAATTCGGTTGAATTGCTTTTAACTGGATTAGGAATTGACCATGTTGGTGCAAAGGCAGCTAGATTAATTGCTCAAAATTTTAAAAATATGGCAAAGATTATGGAAGCAGACGTGCAGGATATTACAGGAATCGCTACAATAGGCATGACAATTGCGGAATCATTGACTACATATTTTGCTCAAGAAGAGGTTGTGGATCTGATAAAGGATCTGCAAACTAGTGGCGTCAATATGGATTATCTTGGTGAAAGTAAAGAACAAGTATCTGAGATCCCAGCTAATTACTTTAAAAATAAGACTGTAGTTTTAACGGGAACCTTGGAGCACTATACACGTAGTCAATTTACTGAAAAATTGCAGGCATTAGGGGCTAAAGTAACAGGGTCAGTTTCTGGTAAAACTGATTATGTTATTTATGGCAAAGATGCCGGTTCAAAATATACTAAGGCACAAAAATTAGGAGTAACGTTATTGACTGAAGAAGAGGCAATTGCTCAAGTTGAATAGGGGAACAGGTAAATTGAAAAAATATTTGCAGATAATTGCAATTTTGGGTATGCTGCTGAGCTTGACGGCTTGTGGAAACTTAAAGAATTCAAGTTTAGCTAATAATGCCAAGACATCATCAGGCTCGAGCGTCAAGACTTATCAAACAACGGATACAGGTAATAATGGTTATACCGTTTTACTAAAAAATGGTCACTATGTAACCAGTCCTATTTCAGGCTTAACCGCTACTAATAATGATAATTCTGTTGATACACGAGAATTAGAAAGAGGATTAGTTCAAATTTCCAAAGGTGTTTACTCAACTAATTCTTATGTTTTTCAGGAAGGACAATATATTAGTTCTGCAATGGTTACTGATTGGTTGGCTCGTAAATCGAAGTCTAATCCGGCTGGGTTAAATCCACCAATTGGTACGAAGAAAAATTATAATCCGTATTATTTAGAAGAAATTATTGAGCAGGATTTTTTAACTGGCTCAGGCTCCAATTATCACATTGGTGGAATTAGTATCGGATTAGCGTTAAATTCAATTGACTATTATCAAAAAACAAAAGGTGGACCAGAGTACCAGGAAACGATTGCGCGTTCTGAGCAGAAGAAATATGGTAAAATGGTAGCCGATCAACTCGTTCAGCGATTGCGCAAACATAAGGCATTGAAGAAAATTCCAATTACAATTGGTCTCTTTTCTAAGGAAAGCAAAGATTCATTAGTATCAGGAACGTATTTTTTGAGTGGGACAGCGGCTGCCAATAGTAGTAAAATAACTAAATGGAAAACTATTTCTACTCAAACTGAAGTACTGCCAACTGTTGGCAATAAAAAGGCAATCAATAGTACTGATGCATCAAGCTTTAATAGCTTTAAAGAATCAATTCAAAATTATTTTCCGAATATTAGTGGTGTAACGGCAACGTTGCGTTATGAGAATGGCAAGTTAACTCAAGAAAATATTTCGATAACGACGCAGTTCTATGGTTACGAACAAATTCAAAGTTTTACCCGGTTAGTGTTGTCAACTTCAAAAAAATACTTGGAAAATGATGTTCCAATTGAAATAAAAATCGGATCTGTGAACGATATTCAAGCATTAGTTGCTAAAGAAACGGGAGATAGTGATTATCAAGTCCATATTTATGGCGGTGAATAGGAGGTATTTGTGTGGAAATCACAGAAGATACAATTAAGCATGTTGCGGTTTTATCGCGGCTTGAAATTGATGAAAAAGATATCAGTAAAGTTACCGAACAAATGAGTTCAATTATTAATATGGCTGATCAGCTTTCAGAAGTTGAAACTAAGGGTATTGAGGAAACAGTTCAAGTAGTTGATCGTGATACCGTGTTTAGAGAAGATAAGCCGGAGCACTGGCAAGATCGGACTGAATTAATGAAGAATGTTCCTGAACAAGCTAATGGCTTCATTAAGGTACCGGTAATTATTAACAAGGATGAGGACGAGTAATGAACTACTTAAATGAAGATATTGACTCATTAAACCAAAAATTAGCTCAGGGTACTTTGTCTGCTGATCAGTTAGCGCAAGATACTGTGACAAATATAAAAAATACGGATAACAAACTTAATGCATGGATTACTGTTCAAGACAATGTTAAAGCAGAAGAAGACTTGGATTTTACTAAAAATAAATTAGCGGGGATTCCGATTGCTATTAAGGATAATATTATTACTAAAGACGTTAAGACAACCGCTGCCAGTCATATTTTAGATAATTATATTCCTGTATATGATGCGACAGTAATTGAACGTCTTAAGGGTGCACAAGCAACTTTTGTAGGTAAGACAAATATGGATGAGTTTGCCATGGGTTCATCAACTGAACATTCCTATTTTGGTGCTACTCATAATCCATGGGATTTGGATAAAGTTCCGGGTGGGTCATCCGGTGGTTCGGCAGTTGCTGTGGCGTCTGGGCAAGTGGTAGCTGCACTTGGCTCCGATACTGGCGGCTCTATTCGTCAGCCAGCTGCATTTAATGGTATCTTTGGAATTAAGCCCACTTATGGACGAGTATCGCGTTGGGGGTTAATCGCGTTTGCTTCATCACTTGATGAAATTGGAGTAATGAGTAAACGTGCTAAGACCTCAGCCGAAGTTTTAAGTGTGATCGCTGGAAGTGACGAGCATGATTCAACTTTATCAACTCGCGAAGTTCCTGATTTTACGAGCTTCATTGGAAAAGATGTCAAAGGCTTGCGTGTAGCTGTTGTTAAAGAATACATGGATGCCGTTGATGGTGACATGCGTGAAGTTATTCAAAACCAAATTGATGTATTAAAAGATGCTGGCGCAATCATTAATGAAGTATCATTACCATTGACTAAGTATGTTGTACCAGATTACTACATTATTGCATCTAGTGAGGCTTCTTCAAATTTGCAGCGTTTTGATGGTATTCGCTATGGCTATCGTGCTCAAGATACGAAAAACTTGCTAGATGTGTACGTGAAGTCACGTTCTGAAGGCTTTGGTGAAGAAGTAAAACGGCGAATTATGCTTGGATCTTTTGCTTTATCTGCTGGTTCCTATGATCGTTTCTTTAGACAAGCTTCTAAGGTTAGAACTTTAATTTGTGACGATTTTGATCGAATTTTTCTTGAAAATGATGTAATTGTTGGACCAACGACCACTACACCTGCATTTAATATCGGTAGTGAAATTTCAGATCCAATTAAAATGTATAACAATGATATTTTGACGATTTCGGCTAACTTAGCAGGAATACCTGCTGCCAGTGTACCAGCCGGATTAGTTGAAGGAATGCCAGTTGGTTTACAAATCATGGCTAAGAGATTTGATGAGGGTAGTATTTTCCAAGTAGCAGATTTTATTGAACGTAATAATAAGTTTTATGAAAAAACACCAACTGGAATGGAGGATTAATTGATGAATTTTAAATCAACAATTGGGTTCGAGGTTCACTTCGAATTAAAAACTAATAGTAAAATTTTTTCACCTTCACCAGTAAGTTATGGTGCTAAGCCAAATACTGAAACAAATGTAATTGACTGGGCGATGCCGGGTGTGTTACCTTACGTAAATAAAGATGTATATCGCTTAGGTATCATGGTGGCTTTGGCAACTCATTCACACATTTTGCCAAATACGCATTTTGATCGCAAAAATTATTACTATCCAGATAGCCCTAAGGCTTATCAAATTACCCAATTTTTCCAACCACTTGCACGTGATGGCTATGTTGAAATTGAATCACATGGTAAGAAGAAACGGATCGGTATTCATGAAATGCATATCGAGGAGGATGCAGGTAAAAACACGCATGGAACTAATGGCTTTTCTTATGTTGACTTAAATCGACAAGGTGTGCCTTTACTTGAAGTTGTTTCTGAACCGGAGATTTCTGATCCTGATGAGGGTTATGCATATTTGGAAAAATTACGAAAGATCGTTCAATTTACTGGTGCTTCAGATGTTAAGATGGAAGAGGGTTCAATGAGGGTTGATACCAATATTTCCATCCGTCCCGCTGGTCAAAAAGAACTCGGTACTAAAGTCGAAATGAAGAATTTGAACTCTTTTGAACATGTACGTAAATCTCTTGCTTATGAAGAAAAAAGGCAGGCTCAAGTACTTCTTTCAGGTGGACGTGTTCAATTATCGACTCGTCGTTTTGATGAGGCAACAGGTAAAACCGTCTTGGAACGTGTTAAGGAGGGCGATGCTGATTATCGTTACTTCCCAGAACCAGATTTAGCTCCGGATCATATTAGCCAAGAATGGATTGACGAGATTAAGTCAACTTTACCTCGTTCTGCTGAAGAACGCTACCACCAATATGTTGGTGAATTTGGCTTGAAAGACTATGATGCACAAGTTTTATTGCAGACTAAGGAAAGTTCAGACTTTTACGATGAAACAGTGGCAGCCGGTGCAGATCCGCAATTAGCTGCTAACTGGATGAATACGCAAGTTAACGGTTATTTAAACGATAATCGCGTTGCGCTTGCCGACATAAAATTAACACCTAAAAATTTAGCTGCAATGATTAAATTGATTAAAGACGGTACTATTTCTTCTAAAATTGCTAAGAAAGTTTTTGCAGAAACAGTTGCTAATGGAACTGATCCAAAGAAGTATGTTGAGGATCAGGGAATGGTACAGTTATCAGATACTAGCGTACTTGAGCCAATGGTTAAAGAAGTCGTTGATAACAATCCACAATCAGTTGAAGACTTTAAGAATGGTAAAGATCGTGCGATTGGTTTCTTAGTTGGCCAGATCATGAAGCAGACTCGTGGCAAGGCTAATCCTAAAGTAATTAACCAACTTCTGAATCAAGAACTACAAAAGCGTTAAAGTATAGTTTTAAGTAATAAGGTAGTAATTATGACTAAAAAAGCAAGATTGATTTATAATCCTGTATCTGGTCACGAACAGATGCCTAAGAATGTTGCCGACATTTTGGACGTTTTGGAACAAGATGGTTATGAGGCTAGTGCTTTTAGAACCACACCTAAAAAACAAAGTGCACAAAAAGAAGCCACAAGGGCTGCAAAAGAGGGTTTTGATTTAATTGTGGCAGCTGGCGGTGATGGTACGATTAATGAAGTGGTTAATGGAATTGCTTTTCTCGAAAAGCGACCACAGATGGCAATTATTCCGGCAGGAACAACAAACGACTATGCGAGAGCTTTACATATTTCCCGAAACAATGTTGGGGATGCAATTAAAGTAATTCTTAAGCATAAAACTCGTGAAATGGATATTGGACAAGCAACATTTGCTGGTCAAACACAGTATTTTGTAAATATTGCAGCTTGTGGATCATTAACTGAATTAACATATGGGGTACCTTCCGAAGTTAAATCGGCGCTTGGATATACGGCCTATTTGATTAAAGGGGCTGAAATGTTACCTCATTTAACTGAAAATGAACTGCGACTTACCTATGATGATGGCGCTTATGAAGGGAAATTATCAATGCTGTTGCTAGGTATGACTAATTCAATTGGTGGGTTTGAACAGATTATGCCTGATGCTAAGCTAAGTGATGGTCTATTTCAGTTAATTATTGTTAAGCCTGCTGATCCAGTTAAATTGTTACGGCTAATGGCTTTAGCAATGAATGGTAAGCATGTTGATGATCCAGATATTATTTACACTAAAACTCGTAGTTTAAAAATCGAACTAATTGGTAAGAGTGTTGGGGAAAAACTCCCTGTTAATCTTGATGGTGAAATTAGTGATTACTGTCCAGTTACTTTTAAAAATTTACAGCAGCGGATAGAATTTTTTGTAGGCGAATAAAATATAATAATAATTCTGCATTGAGCTTAAAATTTTAACATTATTTTAAAAGGCCTGACCCTAATATTTTAGGGTCAGGCCTTTTAGTTATCTCTTAATTAAAACCATACACTCTAGTAGCATTAACTAGACTTTATAAAATATTGCTTTATCTTTCACAGTACAATATACAGTTTTTTCAATCCTTTTAAGATTATTGTTAGCTTTTTAAAATTTCTATTTTTAAAAAACTTACGAAATTTTTCTATTTTTGATAAGATAAACGAGTTGCTCTTTGGGGCACAAAAAGTGAGAGGAGTTTTTTATGAATAATAATCAAGCAAGGATTCAAGTTAAACGTCCGTGGTTGGCGATGATGAGTATGATGATCGGAGCTTTTGTTGGTATGCTATCAGAAACTTCATTAAATATTGCACTACCGCAATTAATGAAGGCATTCCACATAAATTCAGGTGCCATTCAATGGCTTGTTACTGGTTACATGCTAGTAATAGGAGTCATTTTACCATTTTCGAGTTTGTTGACTAAATGGTTTTCCACTCGGCAATTAGTAATTATTGGACTGCTCAACTTCATCGTTGGAGCAATTGTTGCGGCTATTGCGCCTAATTTTACCATTCTTTTAATTGGTAGAATGATCCAGGGGCTTGGAACAGGGCTTATCTTGCCATTAATGTTCACGGTAGCTATGCTGATTTTTCCACCGTATAAAATGGGAACAGCTATGGGTATTTGTGCATTAGTTATTATGCTGGCACCAGCAATTGGACCGACTGTTACTGGTATCATTCTAGGTAAACTGACATGGAATTGGATTTTCTGGTTCTTTATCCCCTTCTTAGTAATTGCTTTAATTTGTGCAATTGTAGGGCTTCCTAATACTGGTAAAATCACTAGACCCAAAGTCGATATCCTATCACTTTTAGAGTCAGTTGTTGGTTTTGCAAGTTTGGTAATGGGGGTTAGCTTTGCTTCGGATTTGGGTTGGTCTTCACCAACTGTTTTGTTAATCTTGGCTGTTGCTATTGTGGTTTTGATTTTATATGCATATCGCCAACTACGTTTAGAGCAGCCAATTATTAATCTCCATGTTTTCAAAAAATTAGCCTTTATGCAGGGTGCAATCTGTGTCATGTTAGACTTTGCAATTATTTTATCAGCGATGTATTTGTTGCCACAATATTTGCAAAAAGGACTATTACTTCCAGTTGCTTTAACAGGAATTATTATGTTACCAGGTGGTATTATTAACGCAGCAGTTTCTGCTTTTGGTGGCCGTTTATACGACTCTATGGGTGCGAAAAAACCTGCTATAGCAGGTTTTGCAATTGCTATTATAGGTATTTTGATGCTCATCTTTTCCAATAATACTTCATCGATTATTTATATTGTATTTGCTCATATTATTTTGATGATTGGTTGTCCTTTAGCGATGTCGCCGTCACAAACGCATGCTTTAAATGTTTTACAAGGAGCTGAATCGGCGGATGGCAGTACTATCTTAAATACTTTGCAGCAAATTATTGGTGCTGTGGCTACTGCACTTACGACTAGTTTTCTAAGTCTTGGACAAAGTGCTTATCAAGGTTCTAATAAAGCAGCACAATTCACAAATGGTGTGCATTATGGATTATATTTCACTTTGGCTTTAGCAGTTATCGGTTTAATTACCGCATTTACGTTAAAAAGTGAGCAGCGTTCAACTGATATAATTTAAGTATAGAACAGTTAACTTTTTAAATAAGGATTAACCCCGAATTGATATCGTGGTTAATCCTCTTTTTTTCCTTGTTTAAGATCGCAATATTTTTAGAACTATAAAATATCTTTAGATTCAAAGAGATATCTAAAATTGGTCTAGCTTATTTAACGTTTTATTTGACCACAGATAATTTTGCTTTCTAGCTTCAAAAAATGACCAGTACCAGATCGTGGCTTAATTACGGGACAACTGGTAAGATACATATTTTTATGGAAATTAAGTCAAACAGACACAAATCACAATTTTCAACAAGTTGCTTTTAGAAGTTCTAAATTTTGTATTAAAAAATGCTCTAAAAATAGCTAATACAGCTTATACCAAAGATAATTACACATCTGAATAATGCTTATTACTATATGAAAATAATAATGGTAGTGCAGTAACTATTAGCACTGGTAATAAAAAACCCGAGGTTGTCCTAACTTCGGGGTTCATATCATTGATAAGTATTTTTTTTATTTAGTTCACGTATTCAATATCTTCTGTTGGGTTAACCTTAAATTCATGATATTCAGTTTCTTGTTCCAACTCTGGCGTTAATTTCACACATCTGATCCGTTGATTACCATATGTTGAGTAATAATAACTTCTGGTTTCGGCGCACATATAAGCTGAATAGCAAGTATAGTCGAACGTGTCTTCTGGTGTTACCACGATTCCACGCGGGATGCTGACTGATTCCAAAATATGGTGCGCTAGACTAACTCCGGCAAGCTCATCTTTAGGTTGTTCAGCATTGTTTTTCATAAACGCAGTTCTAATAAAACGTGATGTTGGAGTGAAGTCACCCGATAAGCCAAAAGTACCAGAACCTTGACTAAAAGGCTTCAGTGTTTTGCCTAAAAAATTAATATCTTTATGTTGATTGGTCGTAACGGAAAGGTAATTGCGCAAATTGGTTTCATGCCAATGATAGTCAGGACTATTTGTCATAACGCCAATAGAATCCTTTATTACATGAATACCATCGGTTTGAGTTTCAACAATTGCACTAGCGCCTGTTTCGTCTGAAAAAATATAGTGTAAAGGTGGAATAACTTTTAGTGCGGGACTTGCTTCATTGACTATGACCATTTTTTTAGTAAATAGGTCTTCAATATCATTTAGTGAATCGGCTTGTGACAAGACTGCAGAAATCACTTTGTCAGGTGAGACAGCCCAAGCATTGTTTGTAACCTTATCAGCATAACTAGCATATCCAGGGAAGTATAAAACGGCTCCCATTAAGCCAGCATCATTAATCCCATCGCAGGTAACAGGCGCATCATCAATATCACGTTGAATACTGCCCATACCGATAAATGAGTGCTTGCTGGTGATTTCTTGTTTGGAATCATAGGAAATAGCGAACGTTTTGTTTTTTGGTACAAAAACGACTTGCTCTGCCATTTCCATCATAAAATCCATTGTCCGAGACAAAAAGTGTTTTTTGTCTTTAGTTTCCATTGTGAAACTGCTGCAACCGATCATGTCATAACCTCCATTTATTTTATTGATAAATTATATTATAAAAAGTATAGGAGCATTTAAGCAGTAATTCAAGTCTTTTAAGCTTAAATATTAAATTATAGTGAGATTTGTTCATTAAAAATAATAGCCATTATTTGCTATATAAGTAAGAGGTAGTAATAAATAGCGGAAGAGCATTTATTGAATAAGCATTATTTTTAATCTAATAATAATTACCAGTTATTTTCGATTTAGAATTTCTCAAAATAAAAAAGTTTCAACATACCAGATTTAAACCCGATTATGTTGAAACTTAGCAAAAAAATTTAATTAGTTACGACTATTGCCGCTGCCACCAAAAATTTCAAGTAAGAACATAAAGATATTAACGAAATCAAGATAGAGCTGTAAGGCACCAAGAACGGCTAAACCATTAGGAGATAATTGGTTACCGTAATTATTGTAAATAATCTTCATCTTATTGGCATCACTTGCAATCAAGCCGGTGAAGATGATAACCCCAATAAATGAAAAAATATAAGTAACGGCTGGGTTATGCAAAAACATGTTAACAATCCAAGCCACTAAAAAGCCAATTAAGGCAGCACTTAAATAGGAATCCCAATTGGCTAAATCTCTTTTCGTAAAGGTGCCAAACATAGCCATGGTAATAAAAACAGCGGCTGCTGAGATAAAGGCGGTTGTAATTTGGGTTCCGGTATAAAAACCAGCAACTAAAGCAAATTCGAAGCCATAAATGGCTGCCAGCACGATCAGCATTGCTAAGCTGGTAGATGGACGGCGATTGGCGTTAAAGCTAATCCCCATGGAGAGACCAAGAGGTACTAGTAAAATAAACCAGATCATGGCAACAGGAATATTAGCTACTGCTGTGCGAAAAACGGTCATAGTCAGATAGGCAGCAAGAGCCGAGATTAATACAGCACCACCCATCAAGGCGTACATTTTGGTCAGAAAACTATTGGTTTCGGAGATAGTATGAATTTGATGACGATTTGAATTAGTTTCAAAATTATTCATAAAAAACGACCTTTCTATTGGAATATTTAGTAATAAAAATAGCACATATGAGTAGATTAGTGAAGATAAATTGATGAAGTTAAATCAATATTAAGAAGAGCGCTACTAATTACTTTTGACGTATTTTTTAGTAGAATAAAATAGTTAACTAATGTTTGTAAAAAAGGACAAAAAATGGAAAAAAATCAAATTATCGACTTAGAAATTACCGACTTATCTTATGAGGCAATGGGCGTAGCTCATTATGAGGGCATGACTGTCTTTGTGACTAATGCACTACCTGGTGAAGTGATTAGTGCCAAAATTTTAAAGGTTAAGAAGACCTTTGCTTTTGCTAAAATTGAAAGAATTATCAAAGAAAGTCCCGATCGGGTCAAAATTAAACTCAATGAGTGGGTGCAAACTGGGCTAGCATCCTTAGCGCATATTAAATATAATAAGCAACTTGAATTTAAGCGTAATCAAGTGGTCAATTTGTTGAAAAAAGCCCATCTTGATGACATCGAAGTGGGAACAACTTTGCCAAGCCCAGAAGAAACTGGTTACCGCAACAAAGCTCAAGTACCAGTGCGTGAAGTTAATGGACAATTGGAAATTGGCTTTTTTAGAAGACATTCACACGAATTAATTCCGCTAACTAATTTCTTTACGACCGATCCCGAAATTGATCGTGTTTTAGTTGCTGTGCGCGATATTTTACGGCAATACCGCGTTCCTGCTTATGACGAAATCCATAATCAAGGTGAAATCCGTTATTTAGATGTTCGTCGCAGTAAAGCGACGGGTGAAATAATGGTCATTTTGGTATGCTTACACAAGGATTTTCCGCAATTGCCTAAAATAGCTGCAGAAATTAAACAAATTGAGGGCGTTACCAGTTTAGTTCTAAATTATAACCCGAAAAAAACCAATGTGATTTTGGGTAAAGTAGACTACCTGATTTTTGGTAAGCCGCAGATTACCGACAAAATTGGTGACGTCAAGTTTAGAATTTCACCGGAAAGTTTCTTCCAGATTAATTCACTCCAAACGCCGCGGCTCTATGATTTAGCAATTAAAAAGGCTAATCTTCAGCCAGAAGATGCTGTTATTGATGCCTATTCTGGTATCGGCACGATCGGATTAACTGTTTCCCAACACGTGGAATCTGTTCGCGGTATTGAAAGTGTCAAGGATGCAGTTAAAGATGCAAATAATAATGCTGAATTGAATCAGATTACAAATGCTAAATATGTGACCGGTAAAGCCGAAGAAGTAATGCCGAGATGGGCTAATAAGGGGATGAATACTGATGTTATTTTCGTTGACCCACCAAGAAAAGGCTTAACACCAGAATTTATTAAAGCTGCCGTTAAGACTAATCCCAAGAAGATTGTTTATATTTCGTGCAATCCAGCAACCCTAGTGCGTGATCTGCAAGAATTTCAGAAGTTAGGCTATACTTTTGACCAGATTGATCCTGTCGATATGTTCCCGCAAACACCTCATGTTGAAGCAGTGACGGTGCTGGAACGGGCATAAAACAAGCAATATTTATGTTATGCATAAAAATAAGATGTACTTTATCAAGATTGAAGAAAGTACACTTTTTATTATTTATATAAATAGTATTACTAGTTAATGAATTTTAGTAAGTATTAGGAAAAACATTATAATTTTTTGCTTTAGATTGTTATAATAAAAAAGATAAATTTTTTTAATAAGTCTATATTAAGTAGATAATTATGTATATCACTAATATGGTTAGCATTTTGAATAAGATGTAAGAAATAACTATGGATAAATCTCAAAAACCAATTATTTATAAAACTAAGTACAACGTAAATAATGCTAAAGAATTAGCAAATAAAATTGAAATAGATTATAAAAATGATGTAGAAGCTAAAAAGCTTCTTATAGAATATCCAACCGTATATATAATAAATTCTTCGATGGATAGAAATGATAATTTTGTAGTATACGTTGGAGAAACAAATGATATTCAGAGGCGGACAATTGAACATCTGGGGGAAGATCCGAAGACACGAGAGGATTTTGCAGATTTTAAACAATCTGAAAATGCAACAATGTATATAATTGGACAAGAACATTTTAATAAATCTATGACTCTGGATATTGAAAATAGATTAATGCAATATTTAAGTAGTGTTTCTTCGGTCAAGAAAATAAATAATCGTCGCTTTAATGAACAAAATAGCTACTATGATTCTGGAGAATTTGATCAATTATTTGATGAAATCTGGTCAAAATTACATATGGAAAATTCAAAATTGTTTCCCGTTCAATCAACCTTAAAAGTAAAGGCAATTTTTAAGGCATCACCATTTAACAAGCTGACAGATGAACAATTACGTGTCAAAACAGAAATAATTACTAAGATTGACCAGGCATTACAAAAAAGTAATTATTCGAAAGATGGAAAATTAATTTTAGTAGAAGGTAATGCTGGTTCTGGTAAGACAGTTTTGGTAAGTAATGTTTTTTATGATCTCGTTCATGAAAATAGATATGCAAATAAAAGCAATATTAAAATATCTATAGTTGTAAATCAAAATGAGCAATTAAAAGTATATAAAGAAATTGCTGATAAATTATTTCCAAAAGATTCCAATTTAAGAATTTTAAAGCCTTCAACGTTTATAAATTCTACAAGTCATGAAGAAAAAGACGACATTGTTATTGTTGATGAATCCCATCTTTTGTTAACGCAGAAAAGTCAAGCATATTATGGGCACAGCGATAAAATGATTGATGATATTTTGAAAAGAGCAAAAGTTGTTATGGCTGTGTTTGATCCACAACAGGTTCTTTCAATAGATTCAGTAATTGATCTAAATTATTTAGAAAAATTAGTTGAAAGAACAGGTGGGAGTATTGTAACTTTGCATAACCAAATGCGGATAGATGCAAATAATGATACTATAAATTGGATACGAACACTTATTGATAAGGATAAAATAAAATTAATTCCTAAAGATACAAAATATGAGATAAAGATATTTACTGATCCTAAAAAAATGCAAACTGAAATTGCGAAGAAAAACAAATTAAATGACAATGGTATTAGTAGAATGGTTGCGACATTTGATTGGAAATATTCTGGGGGTAAAGCTAAATTACCTGAAAATCAAAAATATTGGGAAGTTTCAGATGGCAATTGGAGAATGCCATGGAATTATGAAATCAAGAGGCGCGATAAATATGAAAAAAATCACCACAACAATGTTAAATATAGTGATTTGCCTTGGGCTGAGAAAGACTACACGATTAATGAAATAGGTTCTTTATATACTGTTCAAGGGTTTGATTTAAATTATGCAGGTGTAGTTCTTGGCCCATCTATTAAATTTCGTAACGGAAAAATAGTTCATGATTTTAGTGCAAGTCAAAATCGCAAAGCAATTAATAAATTGCATTCTACAAAGAGCTTTGCAGATAAGTTGTTAAGAAATGAATTTAATGTCTTAATGACAAGAGGGGTTCATGGATTATATATTTATGCTGTAGATCCTGATTTGCAGAAAGCTTTATTAAAAGCTAAAAGAAATGATGATTTTTCTGGGGTATAAGCGGACTGTTTTAGTCTAAATTTTAAAACCGATAATTTGAAATATTTTGGTACTTTTATTAAAAATGTAATATTATTTTTAATAACTCCTCTTGACAATACTTTTTCATAGTGATAAATTAAAAAACAATTAAATATATATCCAAAAAGTAGAGTAATTATTTTAACTTCCATTAAAGAGAACTGACATTGTGGTGAAAGTTAGTTGGTAGTGGATAATGAAGATGGACTTTTAATTGATAACTGCTGGTGACAGTTTTAGCCAGTGGCGGAACTGCATCCGTTATCCTTGCAAGCTGTTACTTGACAGCTAGTAAGACCTATTATGTGAATAATGGGTAAATTAAAGGTGGTAACGCGAAGCACTCGTCCTTGAATTAAGGATGGGTGCTTTTTTGTATTAGGAGGGTTGTAAAATGACACAAACGGTTTTTAGTAATTTAAATTTATTTAACGGTGAAGATAATAAAATATTTACTGATAGTTACATTGTGATCGATGATCAAACTGGAAAAATTGCTAAAATTGGAACAGGCTTGACGCCGCAAGCAGATAAAACGGTTGACCTAAATGGTCAATATGTAATTCCAGGTTTGATTAACTGCCATACTCATATCATTATGGATCCCCAGACACCAGATGGTGATAGTTCAGCAAACGTTGTTGAGGCAACAGTGCGAGCAATCAAACATTTGCATGAATTGTTGCAGTCAGGGGTGACATACATTCGTGAATGTGGAAGTACATATGATATCGATATAGCCCTTAATAACTTAATAAAGAGGGGAGAATTAGCTAACGTACCAGAAATTTTGCCTTCTGGTAGACCTTATTCGATGACTGGTGGTCACGGTGATATGCCTAATTTTGGTCATTTAGTAGATTCTCCTGATGAAATGCGTAAGGCTGTTCGTCAGGGAATTAAAAAAGGTGCCAGAACAATTAAAGTAATGGCAACCGGTGGTGTAATGACTGAAAATGACTTTATGGATGATCCTCAGCTTAGTGAAAGTGAAATTCATGCCGCTGTTGAAGAGGCACATCACAAAGGGTTTACCGTTGCAGCCCACGCTGAGGGTAACCCCGGAATTATGAATGCCATAAAGGCTGGCGTCGACAGTATTGAGCACGGATTCTACGTTAACGATGAAGAAATAGAATTGATGCTTAAAAAAGGAACATACTTAACCCCAACAATTGTTGGAGCTTGGGCTTTTATTGAATATGCGCCTGGAAAAGTTCCAGATTGGGAAATGGCTAAAATTTCTGCAGCATGGGGTGATTTACGTCCTAATATTACACGTGCCAAAAATGCTGGCGTACCAATAACATTGGGAACGGATGCTGGAACGCCATTTAATGACTTTAAGATGACTCCGGAAGAGTTGCCTTTGTTAGTTGAACAAGGCTTTACTAATTTTGAGGCACTACAGACCAGTTTGAATTCTGCTAAACTTATGAAGATCACTGATCAATATGGTACTTTGACTGCAGGTAAATATGCAGATTTTTTGGTTTTAAAAGAAAATCCGTTGGAAAAAATTACCGCGGTTGTTCAAAAAGACAAGGCAGTGTATAAGAAAGGTCAGCGAGCATACTAATTTTTACTATTAGTTCTAAGAAAATTATGTGAATTGCCAGCATTGGTGCTTGGTTTCATATTTATAGAACAGGTCAATTTTGGGGCAAGGTATAATTCTTGATGAAGCGAAGGCACGATTTCCTTGGATACGTAAAGTTTAAAAGTGATAATGGCTAAGGATAAACAAAAAATTATTTATTTTTAAAAAATAAATAAATAAATTTAAATGTTTACAAAATAAATATTTAATTTTTTGTCAATTTAGTTAAAATGAAGTAGAGACGTTTTTAACTAAAAGGAGTATTTATTGATGAAAGTTTTATTATATAATATGACGCCTGAGCAACAAGTTTACGTTGACAAGTGGAACCATGATCATCCAGAAGATGAATTAATGACTACAAAAGACAAATTAGATGCTGAGACTGTTGAATTAGCAAAAGGATTTGATGGGATTAGTGTTTTGCAAGTCTTTGATATTGATGAAAAAGAAGTTTACAGTAAATTAGCTTCTTATGGTATTAAGCAAATCGCTTTACGCTCAGTTGGCTATAATATTATTAATTGGAAATACGTCCATCAGTATCATTTACTAGTGACAAATACGCCTGCTTATTCGCCACGAGCAGTTGCTGAAAACACGTTAACTTCAGCAATGTATTTGCTTAGAAAATGGGGACAGATTTTACAAAATGAGCGGGTAGATTTTAATTTTATTCGTTCAGAAGATTTAATGAGCGATGAAATTTACAATCAAACTGTTGGTATTATTGGTGTAGGACGCATTGGTAGCGCAGTTGGCGAAATTTTTCATGCTTTAGGTGCTAAAGTGCTTGGTTATGATATTGTCGAGAATCCTGCTAATGAAGCATTTCTTGATTACACTGATTTTGATACCGTTATTCGAGAAGCTGATATTTTAACGTTACATACGCCCTTTGAACCAGGGATGGCAGATATGATTAGTGCCAAGCAATTTAAGCAAATGAAAGATACCGCTGTTCTTATCAATGCAGCTAGGGGACCGTTAGTTAATACTCAAGATTTGATTTCTGCTTTGAAGCAAAAAGAAATTGCCGGCGCTTCTCTTGATGTGATGACTGGTGAGGAAGCAATTGTGATGAAGAAGTTTAATCAATTGGATGAACTACCTAAGGATTATCGGGAATTAGCTCAAATGCCAAATGTAGTATTTACTCCGCATTCAGCTTATTACACGAAAACGGCGGTAAAAAATATGATTGAGCAAAGCATGATTGATATGAAGCGGGTATTAAACGGACAACAGCCAGTTTACCCTGTAGAAGAATAACAGTCAGACTTATAAAAGACTAACTGATGTGAGATGTAAGTAAAAGCACGTTCATCTTAATTCACCAGTTAGTCTTTTTTTGTATTAATTAACAAAATTAGCATTTATCCAGTATAATTAGACTATTGGTATAATGAATTATAATAGTCAAGAGGCGCAAGGTTGAAAAGATTTCATCATAAATATACGCTACCTGCGATTTTAACACTGTTAGTGGTTGCGCTAGGTCTTCTCTGGCTTGGAATAAGTAATTTACGTAGTCAAACAACCCTGCCATCAGATGCTAATTCGAGTGTAATTGGCTTAGAACTCGACCAAACATTTGGTTATATTGATCTGCATGAAGTTCAAGATCATGGGGTTTCCTTTGTTTATTTGAAGAGTACGCAGGGAAGAACATACTTTGATGATGATTATTTATCCTACCGTGACCAGATTTTAGGTACAAAATTAGCTTTTGGAACAATTATTGCTTATAGCAATGAATCTACGCCGATACAACATTTGCGTTATTTTAATAAAAAGGTCGGTTCAAATACTGGTACTTTACCAATTTTAATAGTACCGGCGGTCAAGTCGCGTAATTCGCATTATTTAATGCAAATGGCCCAATTTACTCAATTGCTAAAGCAGAGTGGCAAAAAAGTTATGGTTAAATTGAGCGTAAGATATCACAAATATTTTGCAAGTGATGTATTATTTATGGCTGATGTACCTAATGAACCTAGCAAATTGCAATATGCTTTTTGGTGTTACAACCATGATGGGCATGTGCAGTCAGTTAATGGATTGGAAGATGGCGTTACGATGTTTGCTTATAACGGTACCGTAGCGCAATATAAACAGAAATATGGACAATTAATACAATAATGAAAGCAGAAATAACAGAGTCTTTAGCTAAATTAGGATTAAAAAAACCAACTTTAATTCAAAAAGAAACCCGAACGGCCATTTTAAATGGAGCGAGCTGCATTGCACTTGCTAAAACTGGTACTGGTAAAACTTTAGCGTACGCAATTCCATCATTAGAACGAGTTCAAATTGGAAAAGCAAATAGTTTAATAATTATTGCTCCTACTACCGAATTGGCGGTACAAATTCGTCATGCAATTAATCCATTTATTCATGTTCTCGGCCTTAAAGGCGTTAGTCTGGTTGGAGCAGGTAACCGTAAGCGTCAGGAAGACAATTTAAAGAAAAAGCATCCCGAAGTGGTAGTAGCAACGCCAGGTCGATTTTTTGATTTCTTTTCTAGTGGGAGGATTAAATTAGCTCAAATTCAAACTTTAGTAATTGATGAAGCAGACGATATTCTGGAATTCAGTAAAATGGAATTACTTAGTTCACTTGGACAAAATATGATGCCAGAATCGCAAATTTTACTTTTTGGAGCAACTGAGTCAGAAATTACCAAGCAAGCAGAAGAGATATTTGCTCGAAAATTTTTGGTTATTGATGTTCGATCACAACAAAAAACTATGGTAAAAAATTATTTTTTACAGGTAGATAATACTCATAAAATTGATTTTTTACAACGATTGCTGCGCTTAGATAATTTTAAAGGAATTTTGTTTTTTGATTCAAATCAAACGATGATGCGATTTGCAGGAATATTAGGACATACTAAAACTCGTTTTGGATTATTAGCAAATGAATTCAATAAGCAAAGACGTGAGGAAACCCTGCGGGATTTTAAAAGTGGAAAATTCAAATTATTACTAGCGACTGATTTAGCGGCACGTGGCCTTGACATTAGTGGTGTTAGTTATGTTATTAATTTTGAAATTTCAAGAGAAGCCAATACTTATTTACACCGAGCGGGTCGAACGGGTCGAATGGGTGCATCCGGCTACGTAGTTAGTTTGGGCGATGATCATGATTTTCGTGATTTGAAAAGATTATTAAGTAATTCTGTAAACCTGGAACGTGCATATTTTGTACATAATAGCTTGTCAATAAAAAAGCCACGGCAATTAGTAAAAACGACAACTAAAATTGATAATAAGCAAACAACTAAGATAAAAAAGAAAAACAAGAAAAAACACACTAAAAACAAAGGGTATCACCCACATTACTTGAAGAAAAGAGAGCAAGAATGAGTCGTATTTTAACATGGTTAGAAGACTATCTTTTACCAATAGCAAATAAGTTGGGACAGGCTCACTGGATTGTTGCATTAAGGGATGCTTTTATTTCGGTTATGCCTATCACAATTGCCGGTTCGATTGCGGTTTTAATAAAAAGTTTGATTGCCGTTGCTAAAAACAATTTAAATTGGCCGACCTTTGTTTGGTTAATGCAACCACTTTCGCTGATTTGTAATGTTGTGTGGCGAGGAACCTTTGCATTATTTGCTTTATTTTTAGCCATGTCGTTAGGATATCATTTAGCTAAAAGTTTAGAAGTAGATCCGATTGCAGGGGCGATTGTTTCTTTATCATCATTTGCAATGAGTATTGCTAATTTAACGAAACTTAGCGTAAATGGTAAAGTTATTCCAGTTCATCAAGCTTTTAATATTTCGCAATTCTCAACAACTGGTATTTTTACGGCTATCTTATTTGGAAGCCTGGGTGTTGCAATTTTTGCAGGGTGTTTTAAAGCACGTTTAACTTTACATATTTCAGCTACGTTACCGCAAGCCGAGCAGCAAGCATTTGACTCACTGATTCCAGTAATTATTGCTATTTTTTTAGTTGGTGTAATTAATTTCGTTTTTCAGACAATTACAGGAACTTATTTTGGAAATTGGCTTCTCCATTCAATTCAAACTCCATTAGTAAAATTTGGTCAAGGATTTGTAATGGTAATGCTCGTTACTTTTTTGGTGCAAGTTTTTGGCTTTTTTGGAATCAATGGGTTAAGCGTTTGGGCACCAATACTTGATTCAATTTGGCTGACCGCACAGAATATTAACGTCACAGCAGTGCGTAATGGTAAAGAAGCACCATTTTTATGGGTACGTGGGTCATTTGACGTATTTGCTTGGTTTGGAGGTACGGGTGGTACGCTAATGCTAGTTGTAGCAATTCTGCTTTTTTCTAAACGGAGTGACTATCGTACAATCGCCAAAGTTGCTTTAGCACCAGGGATTTTTAATATTAATGAACCGATTGTTTTAGGTCTACCAGTTGTACTTAATCCTGTATATTTTGTACCGTTTATAGTTGCGCCACTTGTTAATGTTGCATTTGCGTATTGGATTAGTATATTGGGACTTGTTAATCCAGTACAGGTTGCTGTTCCTGCAATTGTCCCACCAATTATTGGACCATTCTTAGCATGTAACTATGACTGGCGTGCAATTGTTTTATCGATTATTAATATGTTAATTGCTCTAGCAATCTGGACACCATTTGTTTTTGCAGCAGATAAAATTGCTGACGCTTCTAATCCTACCCCTTATTTTACACGTCAGTATTAATGAAAAAGGGTTGGCTTTTGCATAAAAATTTGGTAAAGTAGTTTTGTATGCGACCCTGTAGTTCATCTGGATAGAACAATGGTCTCCTAAACCGTAGAGGTGAGTTCGAATCTCACCGGGGTCATGAATGACAAATTTTATATTTATAACTATATTTAAAATAGTACTATTAATTAAAATGGTACTATTTTTATTTTTAATCAATTTCAGTAGCTAAAATTCAGATATTCTCTTGTTTATAATTTTCCACGGAATTAAATTTTATTAAGTATTTATCGAACGTATGTTTGTTTATACGCATAATTGTTTTTATATTTTAAAATTGCATTTGATATTAAACTTGACTTAATGTTACTTCACCTTGGTCATAGCGATTTCTTGTTTGGGAATATTCGAATGGAATTCCATTATCTAGAAAACAAATTTGTTCTATTTCTAAAACGGGATCGCTTATGTCACATTTCAAATATAACTGATCATATGCGTCTGACTTATCAGCCCGAAAAGTTCTGTTCGCCTTACCAATCTTTAATTTTAAAATCTTTTCGATATAACCATAAATTGATTTCTTTAAAACCTTAGTTGTAATTCCCGGAATAATTTTTGTTGGCATTATCGTGTATTCCAATCTAACAGGAAAATCACTTAAAAGACGTTGACGAATTATGTCGTAAACCAAATCGCCTTTTTCTAATTTTAATATTACAGTTTCTTTTGAAGTTGGTTCACGAATATCAAAGGAAATAATTTTATTAGATAGTAGCTTTGTATTTTTAAGACGTTCAGTAAAACCAACATGCTCATTAGCATTATCTTTCTTTGAAATATCACGTTCTTTTTCTGCTAATATTATGGTTCCATGACCTCGCACAGGCTTAACAATACTCTTATATTGCAGAAACTTTAATGATTTTACTATGGTGACTTTGCTAGTATTGAACGTTTTGGCTAATTCAGCAATTGGAGGTAATTTCCTTTGATATTTATGCAATAAGATAGCTTGTTCAATGTTGTTAGCAATGTTTACATATTTTGGTCTAATAGTCATAGTTGAAATACCTTTCTGGTAAGTAAAGCATAATCTTTACTTATGCTTCTAAGAATATTTACTGAATACAAAGATTGCAATATTATTATATTTGAAAGCGCTTTTAAATAAAAGAAAGAAGAAATAATATGACTGAATTTTTCTGGGGAAACTCAACTTCAAGTATGCAAACTGAAGGTGGATGGAATGAAGGAGGTAAGAGTTTATCCGTTTATGATATTCGCAAATCAGACAAACATTCTAGCGATTGGCATGTTGCTAATGATAATTATCATAATTTTGAAGAAGATTTAGATTATATGCATGATTTAGGAATGAATATGTATCGTTTTCAAATTTCTTGGTCACGTATCATAAAAGATGGCGATGGAGAAATTAATGAAGAAGGTTTCAAGTATTATGATAATTTAGTCGATGGGTTAATTGCACGTAATATTGAACCAATGGTTTGCCTATATCATTTTGATATGCCGCTTCATTTAGCTCAAGAATATAACGGATTTATCAGCAAAAAGGTATGTGAAGCTTTCATTCGCTATGCCAAAATTGTAATTAATCATTTCGGTAATAAAGTTAAATATTGGCTCACCTTTAACGAACAAAATATTTATCATACCAGTGAAGCTTTCAAAATTTCTGGCTATCTCAAAGGTGATGAAACACTTACTGAGTTATATCAAATTTCCCACAATGTAATGTATTGTCATGCGGCAGTAGCAAATTATTTACATAATAAAACAAATGCTAAAATTGGTGGAATGCTAGCTTATAGTCAAATTTATCCGGCAACCTCAAATCCTAAAGATGTCTTTGCGGCACATCAGATAGATGAATTCTTGAATTATAACTTGTTAGATGTATTTACATATGGTAAATATTCTTCGGCGGTAAAGAAGTTTGTACAGAATAATAAGCTTAAGATAAATATTACTGTAAAGGAAATGAAAGAAATTTCTCGTTTACATAGTGATTTTTTGAGTTTTAGTTATTATTCTTCTAGTACAATCGCATCTGATAAAATTCCTAAAGGCACTGCGCCTAATCAATACTTAGATTTTGGTATGACGCCTAATCAATATTTAGAGTCAACAGAGTGGGGTTGGCAGATTGATCCTACAGGATTTAGAGATGTTCTCAATAAAATTTATCAAAGATATCATCTTCCGGTTTTTCCAATTGAGAATGGTATTGGAGTTAGAGAAACTTGGGACGGCATACATCAAATAGAAGATGATTACCGAATTAATTATCTTCGAAATCATATTTTAGCAATGCAAGCAGCAATGAATGAGGATGGTGTTGATGTAATTGGCTATCTTGGATGGGGATTAATCGACATTATGAGTTCCCAAGGGGATATGGATAAACGTTATGGAGTTGTATACGTTAATCGTACTAACCATGATTTACGAGACATGAAAAGGGTTCCTAAGAAAAGTTATGAGTGGTTGAAAAAAGTAATTCATTCTAATGGTAAAGATTTAATTAAGGAGGTTAATAATAATGAACAATGAGTCAACTACACAATCTCATCCTAAATTGCAACATTTTTTGGATAAGTTTACAGAAGTATCTGTAAAAGTTGGTAATCAAGTTCATTTGCGTTCTTTACGGGATGCATTTGCAACATTAATGCCAATGTTTATTTTGGCGGGTGTTGCCGTTTTAGTTAACAATGTTATTTTTACATGGATATTTAAGGGTCAAACACTTTCGAAATTTCAAGTTTTTGGTACGGCATTGACAAATGGGACTTTGAACATTGCAAGTATATTGATTGCACCGATGATTGCTTATTATTTAGCTAAAAATAAATCCTTTGAAAATCCTATCTCAGCATCTGCTGTCTCGTTATCAGCTGTTTTTATTATGCTCGCTATTAATGTTAGTCTAACACCTTTAAATTCCCAAAAGCCGGTCACCGTAACAGGAGCAGTATTGTATTCTCAAGTGGGTACAACCGGTATGTTTGCAGGAATTATTATCGGGTTACTTGCAACAGAAATTTATATGAAGTTATCGAGTATTAAAGCTTTAAAAATAAATTTGGGTGATCAAGTCCCTCCAGCAGTTGGACAAAGCTTTTCTTCATTGCTACCATCATTATTGACGCTTAGCATATTTGGAATTTTAGCTGCAATTTTCGCTTACTTTAAAACAGATTTAGTAACTTTAATTTCAAGATTAATTCAAGAGCCTCTACGGGCAGTTAATACGTCTTTGCCAGGGTTTTTATTGATCTATTCAACTGGCAATTTCTTGTATACTTTAGGAATACACCAGACCGTTATAAATGGATCATTGCTCGATCCGCTAAATTTAGTCAACATGAATGAAAATATGGCAGCAGTTGCAGCCGGAAAGCAACCAATGCATATCATAAATACTGATTTTGTAACTGTGTATTCTCAAATGGGTGGTACCGGACTAACGATTTCGTTAATTTTAGCTGTATTATTAGTATCTCATTATAAACCTTATAGAGATGTAGTTAAATTGGCAGCATTTCCAGGTATTTTTGAAATTAATGAACCGATTATTTTTGGTTTTCCAATTGTATTTAATATTCCGATGATTATCCCATTTGTTTTAAGCCCAGTAATAGGTTCATTGATCGGTTATTTTGCAACAGTAATTGGTTTTGTTAAGCCGCTAAGTGTCTTGGTACCGTGGACAACGCCGCCTATATTAAGTGGTATTTTAGCTAGTGCAGGAGATTGGAAAGTTGTTATAGTTCAAATTGTTATTTTAGCAGTCTGTACACTGTTTTATATACCTTTTATTAAAATTTCGGAAAGAGTAGCTATAAAACAAGCACAATTGTCACAAGATTAAAATAAATAGCTTATATTTCGTAAAAAACCTGTTAATCAAGTTGTTTAATATTGATTAACAGGTTTTTTAGATATTAGTTAACCCTTAACGTTAGGATCATCATGACCATAAGAATTTTTCAGATTAATTTGGCCATTTCTTTTTTGGCTAATCAATTCACTTTTTTCTTCTTGGGCTCTATTTTTAGCATATTTTAAAGCATCTTCTTTGCGATCAAATAATTTTGAAGGCTTTTTATTGCCTTCTAAGCGCACTCCCCATTGTTCTCCATGGGTTACTACCCAAACATTTTTACCAATTTTTTCTTCACTCATAGTGTTACCTCTTTTCGTAATATTTAAGATAATTATACAACCATCTTTTAGAAAGCGGTAACATTTGAGCGCGATAGTGTATTTTATGGTGACGAATATTTCATAATAAATGAAATCAGAATATTACTAATAATAAAATCAATTATAAAATCACAATCAAAACTAACCGAGATTTTGTTTGTTCAAAACTAAAAACTAGGCAAAGACATCTGATTACGATTAATACACTACATACTGATAAAATAATACTAACTTTTATTTGCTTACCAACCTTGCTTTTCACTTTAAATTAAACCATATTGACTTGTTTTTTGACTAGTAAATCTTTAAAATCTAATTGGAGGTTTTTATGAATAAAATAAAGGTAATGTCGGTTTTTGGTACTAGGCCAGAGGCAATTAAAATGTCTCCCTTAGTGTTGAAATTGCAGTCTGATGATCGTTTTGAAGCTGTGACAGTTGTTAGTGCACAACATCGAGAAATGTTAGATCAGGTTCTTGATATTTTTAAAATTACCCCAGACTATGATTTTAATATTATGAAGAAAAACCAAACTCTTGAGGAAATTACTGCTAAGGTAATGATAGATCTGGCTACTGTAATAAAAAAAGAAAATCCGAATATTGTATTAGTTCATGGCGATACGACAACGAGTTTTGCAGCTAGTTTAGCGAGTTTTTATGAGCAATGCAGAATTGGGCATGTTGAAGCTGGATTGAGGACATGGAATAAATATTCACCATTTCCTGAAGAAATGAATCGACAAATGACGGATGATCTTAGTGACCTTTATTTTGCTCCAACCCAAACTAGTAAGGAAAACTTGTTGCGTGAAAATCATCAAGCAAAAAATATTTTTGTTACTGGTAATACAGCAATTGATGCACTTGAACAGACGGTGCAAAAAAACTATCATCATAAGGTCTTGGATTTAATTCAGCCTGGTAACCGAATAATTTTGGTAACCATGCATCGACGAGAAAATCAAGGTGCACCCATGCGTCGCGTTTTTAAGGTTATGAAAGAGATTGTTGATAGCCATGAAAACGTGGAAATTGTTTACCCAGTTCATTTGTCACCTAAGGTTCAACAAGTTGCGCACGAAATTTTAAGTAACCATCCCCGGATTCACTTAATTGCTCCTCTAGATGTAGTTGATTTTCATAATCTTGCTAAGCGTAGTTATTTTATTATGACAGATTCCGGTGGTGTACAAGAAGAGGCGCCAGCACTAAATAAACCGGTTTTAGTCTTAAGAGACACCACTGAACGACCAGAAGGCGTTAAGGCTGGAACCCTAAAATTAGTTGGTACCGAGGTTGCTGAAGTTCGCAAAGCAATGCTTGAATTACTGGATAATAAACAAATATATGACCAAATGTCACATGCCAAAAATCCTTATGGAGATGGGCACGCTTGTGACAGAATAATTGACGATATAGCATATTACTTTGCTAAAGATAAAATGATTAGACCTGCTGATTTTAGTTAAAAATTGGTTTGGATGTAAATATAATGGTCAAAAGTTCACGTAAAAAGCCCGGAGAAACAAGTTCTCCGGGCTTTTTACTAATCGTTATTTTTCTTATACGACTTAATTTTTCTTTTAGCTTTTTCAATCATTGATGTTTCCTGTGCTTGAAAAACGGATCTAGTAGTCAAATAATTGAAAATACCAATTAAGAGTTGATCGATTATTTTTACCCATAAAGCATTGAGATGTAACCAGGAAAGTCCCACTAACATAATTAAACTATCAGGAATTAAGCTGATGATTCTATATGTAAAGAAAACAATTAGCTTCTGCCAAGTTGAATGTTCATGATCAACATTATTTGTAAAAACAGCAGTTTGATTAAAATAAAATGATGCTAAATTTGAAGTCACAAATGCAATCGTATTAGAAACCAAAACGACACTGTGCCACCATTTGTGTAGAACCATAAAAACAACGGTATTGATTAGGGCAGCAATAAAGCCAAAAATCATGTACACAAATAAATTTCTGTGACGCTTAACCAAGTTTTGAGCTAAGTGATGAATTTTAGGATCAGAGGTTGAGTCAAATTGGTTGAAATCGTTTTTGTTTTTAATCATTTAATTGTTCAGCCATTTCTTTAGCAGCGTGGTCAAGCATGGTAATAGCATCATCATCGGGTGCATTCTCAATTGTAACCGGTTTGGTAATTTCTTTAGCGCCTATCTGTTTAAATATTTTTTCAAAATCAAAGACATTTTCACAAAAATGATCCGCATAAACTTTATCACCACTACCCATAACTGCAAAATATTTCCCAGTTAAGTCCAAATCCTTTAATTGATCATAAAAGTCCAATAGATCATCGGTCATATTGCCCTCACCATATGTATAAGTGACAAATACACACAAATCACTTGCTAAATAATCACTGGCATCAGTAAATTCTGCTTCACTTGTTTCAACGTCAAAGCCATAATCTTGCAGATCTTCTTCTAAGATTTCTGCTATATCTGCATCATTGCCTGTCATGCTTGCGTAGACAATTCTCGCATTCATACTATCCATACCTTTCACATATTGGTTTATCATAATATTATACATAAATTCATAAGGTTGATAAAATTTTTTGGTAAACTTTTAAAAAAAGCAATAAAAAAGATATAATTAAGAAAAAAATATTTTACAAGAGGAGAAGTTAAATTTGATTACAATTAAATCTGTTCGGGAACTTAAAGGAATGCAAGCTTCGGGACGACTTTTAGCATCAATGTTTGAAGGACTTCGTGATGTAATTAAGCCGAAAATAACCACTTGGGAAATTGAAGAATTTTGTCAAGAATTCGTTAAAAGCCGAGGTGGGCGATTATCCGAACAAGGATTTGAAGGATACAAATATGGTACTTGTATTTCAGTTAATGATCAGATTGCCCATGCTACGCCACGCAAGGATACTATTTTAAATGAAGGTGATTTGGTAAAAGTTGACGTCACCTGTAATTTAAATGGTTTTGAAACGGATTCGTGTACAACATATGCGGTGGGTGACATTTCTGATGAAGATCGTGATCTAATGGAAACGACAAAAAAAGCGATGTATCTTGGGATCGATCAGGCAGTTTTAGGCAACAGAATAGGAGATATTGGAGCTGCAATTCAACATTACGTTGAACAAGTGCATCATTATGGTGATGTTAAGGAATTAGTTGGTCATGGAATTCAACCAAGTATTCATGAAGACCCAGAAGTGCCTCATTGGGGTAAAGCTGGTCATGGGTTACGTCTTCGTGAAGGAATGACTATTACCTGTGAACCAATGGTTGAAGCTGGCGGGGATTGGCGAATTGAGCAAAAAAGTGTGAATGATCCAAATGATGATTGGGTATTTTATGCCACACCAGATGGTTCTAAATCGGCCCAATTTGAGCATACATTTGCAATTACAAAGGATGGTCCTAAAATTTTGACTTTACAAAAACCATATGATGGTTATGAAAAATATTTACCGCATTTTGATGAAATGGATGACTAAAGTGAATGGTTAAAAAAGCTGGGTCAGCTAAGTCAAGAATAGTTTTATTTTACAAAACGGTTTCACAGAAATTTTCTCAAGGAGAAGTTCTAACAAGTGCAATTGCAATTGCTTACTATGTTTTGTTTTCAATATTTCCTTTAATTATTATTATTGGAAATATTTTGCCATTATTTCATATTGATACAGGACCAATCGCAAGTTACCTAAAGCTGATTTTTCCTGATAGAATTGCTAAATTTATCATGCCAATTATTAATTCACTACTAAAAAACAAATCTACGGGTTATATTTCATTTGGTATTGTTTTAGCACTCTGGTCAGTTTCTTCATTAGTTAATGCAATTCGAATAGGGATGAATCGAATTTATGGTGTTCGGATGGTTGAATTACAACAAAAGTTACTAATTACTGTTTGGACGCGCTCAATTACCATTATTTTGACCAATCTAATGATTATTAGTTTTACTTTGCTTAGTTTAACCTTCATTTTTGGTCAACAGACTTTGGAATTTTTACGTCCGATTTTTTCGATTTCAATTGGTGATTTAGAAAAAGTATTTAATTATCGTTATCCGGTAGTAATTATTACTATGCTTGGTGCTTTATATTATTTGAACTATTTTTTGCCAAATATTAAGTTGAAGAAAAGGGTAATCTGGCCAGGAGTTTTTACTACATTAATTGGGTGGCTGTTATTATCATGGCTTTTTGGATTTTATCTTCATCATTTTCATATTAGTTGGGAAAATTATGGCATTATTGGTACCTTTATTATCTTTATGTTATGGTTAAATATCTCTTCGATTTTATTTTTAATTGGAACATGTGTTAATGCGGCTATCGTAACACTTAATTATGGTGAAGTTCAGTATTCAGTTGGTCATTTAGCTGAATATATTCAAAAAAAACGCAGAACTTAGTACTGGAACCAGATAAATAAATTTTGTATATTAAAGAATAAAAGTATAAAAGAAAGTGTATAAAGTATGAAAGTAAGGAAAGCCATTATTCCGGCTGCCGGGCTTGGTACAAGATTTATGCCGGTTACTAAGGCAATGCCCAAAGAAATGTTGCCGATTGTTGATAAACCAACAATTCAGTTTATTGTTGAGGAAGCTAAAAAATCGGGAATTGAAGATATTTTAATTATAACTGGAAAAAATAAGCGCCCAATTGAAGATCATTTTGATTCAAATCCTGAACTGGAGCAAAATTTGCAGGAAAAGGGCAAGACGGGGTTGTTGAAAATGTCACGGGAAATCACCCATTTAGGCATTAATATTTATTATACTAGGCAGCCTTATCCTGCGGGGCTAGGTGATGCGATAGCCCGTGGTCGAAGTTTTGTTGGTGATGAGCCATTTGTTGTGATGCTCGGTGATGACTTAATGATGGATGAAGTTCCACTAACAAAGCAGCTGATTAATCGCTATAATAAAACTCATGCTTCAACAATTGCGGTTATGAAAGTGCCTCACGATGAAGTGTCGAAGTATGGAGTAATTGAACCAGCAAGTGAAATTATGTCGGGCTTAATTAATGTAAAATCATTTGTAGAAAAACCGGATATTGATAAAGCTCCAAGTGATTATGCGATTATTGGAAGATATTTATTAACTCCAGAGATTTTTGGGATTTTGGCCAATCAAAAACCTGACAAGGGTGGCGAGATTCAATTAACTGATGCAATTGACACTATGAACAAAACACAGCGTGTTTTTGCTCATGTTTTTGAGGGGACACGTCATGATGTTGGTAATAAGGAAAGTTATCTAGAAACATCAATTGAATATGGGTTGAAACATCCCGAAACACGTGATGCATTGCGTAAATACATTATTGAGTTAGGAAAGAAATTACAGTCTGATAAGCATAAGAATAGTTAATTTGATATTCGATGCAAGGAAATCATAAGAAGTGATTTCTTTTTTTGTGTAAATTTTTCTAAATCTCGGTTTAATTACTATTATCAGAGATTGAAATTCGGTAAGATGCAGTTAAATTATTTTGCTAGGAGAAAATTTAATGAAAGATATCTTTGTCGTTGCGGCTAAACGAACACCATTTGGACGATATAATGGCATTTGGTCTAGTCAAAATGCTATTGAACTGGGTCAGTTGGCGCTGACTGAAACACTAAAAAGTATTGAATTAAATGCTAATGAGCTTGATGCATTAGTAATGGGAAATGTATTAGGAGTAACTTTGGGGCAAAATATGGCAAGGCAGGTTGCTCTAGGCGTAGGAATGAGAAAAACGAGCAGCAGCTTTACGATCAATGAAGTTTGTGGTTCCAGTTTGAAAGCTTTAAGGCTTGCTCAGGGTCAAATGGAATTAGGAGACTTTGAGCTAGTTGCAGTTGGGGGAGCAGAAAGTATGACTAATGCAGCATATTTTTCTTCGGATAAAAATGGTCAAAATATTCAAAGTGAAATGATTGCCAATGGACTAACGGACGCTTTTTCAAAAATGCATATGGGCTTGACAGCCGAACAAGTCGCGCATAAATATCATGTTTCGCGAAAACAAATGGATGAATATAGCGTTAGTTCACATCAAAAAGCTGCATCTGCAATGCACCAAGGCTTATTTAATGATGAAATTATTCCGATAAAACGTGGTAAACAAATTATTACCCATGATGAAAATATTCGTGAAAATACCAACTTAGCCGCTTTAAGTAAATTAAAGCCCGCATTTAAAGAAAATGGCATGATAACAGCAGGTAATTCTTCACCTTTAAGTGATGGAGCAAGTATGGTAATTTTAGCAACTGCTGATAAGGTAAAAGAGTTAAATTTACAGCCTTTAGCGCATTTAGGTGCATATGCAGAATCTGGTAACGATCCATCTTATATGGGTTATGCTCCATATTATGCTGTTCAAAAGTTACTTAAGCAAAATGATAGACAAGTTAATGATTATGATGTAATTGAAGTTAATGAGGCTTTTGCAGCACCAAGCGTTGCTTTGGCAAGGGATTTGGCAATTCCAACTGATAAGCTTAATATTTTGGGCGGTGCAATTGCTTTAGGCCATCCTTTGGCAGCTACGGGTACGCGGTTAGTTTCTTCAGCAATTACAGCAATGAAATATGTTAATGGATATAGAGCACTAGTTACTTTGTGTATTGGCGGTGGCCAAGCAATTGCTTGTGAATTAATTAGAGATTTTTAAATGAAGTTTTACGAATTATCGCCTCAAAAAAGACGATTGTGGCTTGAAAACCAGGGAATTAAACTTGATTGGATTGATTCCGAAGTTTTATCTAGTCTTAATCAATTAAGTGAAAATGTTGTTGGTCAACTGCGTCTACCTGTTGGACTGATTAAAAATTTAATAGTTAATGATCATCGTTATATTGTCCCGTTAGCAACAGAAGAGCCTTCAGTGGTGGCTGCTGCCAATCATGGAGCAAGCCTCTTTGCTCAAAGTGATGGTGTTAGAGCAAAGAGTTATCGTGATGGGATTTATGGTCAAATTGTGATGCAAGTTACACCAGACTTTCATCTTCATCAATTAACTGCTAACTTGTCTGAAATAATTGAAAAAACTAATCAGCATTTTCTGAATTTAGTTAATCATGGTGGAGGAGTAAGAAAAATTGTTGCCAAACACCAGCAAGAATTACTTTATCTAAAAGTCTTAATTGATCCTGCTGAAGCAATGGGAGCTAACCGTGCAAATACAATATTAGAATTTATGGCAATCGAACTAGTCAAATTTTCAACGATTCAGCAAAAATTATTTGCAATTCTTTCGAATTATCCAAGTCAACTGACAACAGCAAAAGTCAAACTTGGGGTTGACCAAATTGGAGGTATGGCAATTGCTAAGCGAATTGCCTTATTAAGTCAAATAGGGCAAACCGATGTTTTTCGTGCCGTGACAAATAATAAGGGAATTATGAATGGAATTGATGGGGTATTATTGGCGACTGGAAATGATACTAGGGCAGTTGAAGCTGCTTGTGGTGTTTGGGCAAGTCAGAATGGGGCTTACACAAGTCTAAGTCAGTGGCAAATTAAAGATGATAACTTAATAGGAGAGCTTACTGTACCTTTAGCTATAGGAACAGTTGGTGGCTCAATTAAAGTTAGAAATGATATTCGTCAGAATTACCGCATTTTAGGTAAGGAAATTACTAGTGCGGAGTTGGCTGAAGTAATTGCAGCAACGGGATTAGCTAACAACTTAGCAGCACTTTTAGCTATTGCGACAACAGGCATTCAACAAGGACACATGAAATTGCAGGCAAGAAATATTGTTGCTGAACTAAATGCAACCGAGGATGAAAAAAAGATTGTTTTGCAACAAATGGTGCAATTACAACAATATTCGCAAACTGAGGCGCTTAAGTTACTGAACAAAATTAGAGAGGGAAAATAATGCAAGTAGGAATTGATCAGATTGGCTTTTATACACCTAACAAATATGTTGATATGGTAGACTTAGCTACTGCGCGCGGGGAAGATCCTAATAAGTATCTTATTGGAATTGGTCAAAAAAGAATGAGTGTAGCTGATTCATCTCAAGATGCAGTATCAATGGGAATTAATGCTACATTAAGCTATATTGATCAAGTTGATTGTGATCAGGTTGGATTGCTCTTAATGGGAACTGAAAGTGGGGTCGATCAATCAAAATCTGCATCTTTGTTTGTCAAAAGTGCCTTGAAATTGAGGCCAGAAGTACGTACATTTGAAATTAAGGAAGCTTGTTTCGGGATGACTGCAGGCATTATGACAGCATGTGATTATATTCGGGCACATCCTGATCGTAGTGCAATTGTGATTGGCAGTGATATTGCAAAATATGGCGTGGGTAGTGCGGGAGAAGTTACTCAAGGTGCAGGAAGTGTCAGTGTCTTATTAAAAGCCAAGCCGCGTATTTTAAGTATTAATTCTGGCTATAGTGCTTATAGCGCTGACGTTAATGATTTTTGGCGACCGAATAATTCACCTATTGCACTCGTTGATGGCAAGTATTCTAAAGAAGTATATCTTGACTTTTTTACTCGAACATTTGCTGCTTATCAACGACAAATGAATTATCAAGTTAGTGATTTTGCAGCTCTTGTTTATCACTTACCATTTGTCAAAATGGGATATAAAGCCAATAAATTAGCTATAGCAAATCAAAATGAGATTGTTCAAAAAAGATTAGAGCAAAATTTTGGTTTATCTTCTTATTATAGTCGTAATGTGGGGAATATTTATACTGCTTCACTATATTTAAGTTTGCTTAGCTTATTGGAGCAAGGTAAACTTAATTCAGATTCTTTAATTGGTTTTTTCTCTTATGGCTCAGGAGCAATGGGAGAATTTTATTCAGGCAAAATTGTGTCTGGTTATGAAAAAATGCTTACTCCAAATACTAATAAGCAAATGCTTGCGCGCAGAAAAAAAATAAGCATTACCGAATATGAACAAATCTTTAATCAATCGTTAGTACTGCCCCAAGATAATCACTGCTTAGATAGCGATGAAGAAAATGGCTACTGGTATTTTGCGGGTACAAATCATCATATCCGTCAATATAAACAAAAATAAAGTTGCATTTAGAATATCTGCAATTTTACATTAATATGATTGAGTTGCTTTCAGGCAAAATTCGGATCCCATATATAGGGATCTTTATTTGATTATTTAAAAAATATATAGGAAGTTCATGGTCATGCAAATGTTGGATTAAATTATTTAATTTTTTCTTAGTCATTGGCTTGTTACCGGAATAAAGTAGGCATTCGCTTTGAGAAATTTTCAACTTTGCTAGTGGTTGGGGATGGCCTTGAGCTGTCAAATAAATGGTTGTTTGTGGATTTAAATCATTGGTTAATTGTAATAATTCAGTTAGTCTCATATTTATACTCTATACAATTCAAAAAAATGTTATACTATTCGATATTTGAATTAGAAGGCGGATTATCATTGAAACACTTAAAGCATCGAAAAATTTGTTTTTCATTAATTGGTCTTGTATTAGTAACACTGTTACTTTTCATCGGTGCGGGTTTTTATTTTTTTAAACTTGCTTGTGTTCCGGGACCTAAAAGTTTTCTGAACTCATCTAGTAAAACCATTAAAAAATCGGATCCACTATATCGAGAAAAAACTTGGTTTAAAAAAGTTCATAAGCAAAAATGGTATATAAGTTCGGCCGATCATCGATATCGGTTAGATGCTAATTATATCCCAAGCAATAGTTCTTATAAGACCGCAGTTATTTTGCCAGGCTATATGGATACTAAGGAAGATATGGGTGAATATGACGCACTTTTTCATCAAATGGGTTATAACACCTTAACTCCAGATCCTCGTTCTCAAGGTAAGAGTGAAGGAAAATATATTGGTTATGGGTGGCCAGAAAAAGATGATGTCAAAAAGTGGATCAATCTGTTAATTAAAAAAAAGGGCTCTAAGCAACAAATTGTCGTGTATGGCTTGAGTGCGGGGGCGGCAACGACAATGATGGTTAGTGGACTTAAGTTGCCTAAACAGGTAAGAGCCTTTGTGGAAGATTGTGGTTATACAAGTGTTAAAGACGAAATAGAACATGAAGCTCAAGTTCTTTATCATATGCCAGCTTTTCCCCGTTTTCCGTTAGTCGAAATTTTGAGTGGCATTAATAAACTTAAGGTAGGCTACTTTATGAAAGATGGATCTAGTGTCAATCAACTGCATAAAAATTATCGTCCAATGTTGTTTATTCATGGAAATTGCGATACTTTTGTTCCGACAGATATGGTTTACACTAACTATCAAGCGACAAAGGGGCCCAAAGAATTATGGGTGACGTCTAAAGCTAAACATGCGAAGTCGTTTGCTGATCACCCACGAGCTTACCGTAAACATATTGAAACTTTTTTGGATAAGTATATCAAATAAAGGCTAAAACAATTGCAAATGTTCACCTAAAATTGATATGAAGAATTGTGGTAAAGGTAATATTGATATCAATAATTTTTATCTTTATAATTTATCTTGCTAAAAATGTAAAGCTTCAAGCATTCTGCTTGAAGCTTTTTAGTAATAATAGTCTTTAAACTAGGACTATTATTACTTGATCAAATCATCTTAAAGTTAACTTGACGATGCATTCACAACGTGGTGTTTGTGGTAACATGTCAATGTTTTCAATTAAGCGAACATCGTAACTATCGCTTAATAAAACAAGATCTTGTGCTAGTGTTGAAGAATTGCAAGAAATGTAAACAAAAGTTTTGGGTTTGATTTTAAGCAAAGTCTTGATTAAACTTTTAGCTAGACCAGTTCTTGGTGGATCAACAATTAAAGCATCAACCACAATCCCATTATGTTCAAGTTCTGGCAGAATTTTTTCAACGCTTCCTTGAATATAATTAGCATTCTTAATATGGTTCAGTTCAACATTGTGATTAGCATCTGCAACGGCTTCCGGAATGGATTCGATTCCAATGACTTGTTTAACACGCTCAGCAGCCAGAATACCTAGCGTACCAACCCCACTATATGCGTCAATTAAGGTATCATCGGCGGATAAATCTAAAAACTTTAAAGCATGAGAGTACAAGGTAGCAGTTTGAATGGGATTTAATTGAAAAAACGCTCGCGGAGAAAGCGCAAATTTTTTGCCTAAAATTTCATCGATAATTTGATTTTTTCCCGCTAATTTAACAGTTTTATTACCCCAGACTTGAGGGTTATGCCAATTTGTTTCATTTTGATAAACACTAACAACATCGGTTAGATTCATGATTTGCTTACTTAAGGCTGGCAAATTTTTAATAACATGACCGATAGTAATTAAAGTAACTTGAATTTCTTTGGTGGATTGCGCCTGACGGACAACAACTGTTTTTATACCATCTAAATGGCGAAAAGGATCGGCGATTGGCACATGCAGTTTTTCAATTAAATGCTTAATTTGCCGCTCGGTTTTCTGAGTTATTTCACTTTGTGTCGGCATTAATGGTAAATCTTGCAGTTTATGAGTATTGGGTGTAAATAACCCGAGACTGATTTGATGACGGTGCTGCTCAATTTGATATTGAGCTTTGTTACGGTAGCCCCATTCATCTGGAGCTGGAATGGTGGGTTTTACTTTATATTTGTTATATCCTCGAGGATGAAATTTTTTAAGCGCTTCGAGAAGATTATCACGTTTAAATTCAAGTTGTTTAGCGTAAGAGAGGTGTGCTAATTCTAAACCTCCTGTTGCTGGATTAACACCTTGAGGAAATGGTACTCGATCTGGACTCTTTTCTTTGATACGCACTAATTCGGCTTGAATATAGTGTGGAAATTCTTTAATAATTTTGGCAACAACCACTTCGTTAGGTAGTGCTCCAGGAATAAAAATTATTTTTTTGCGATAGTAACCGATTCCTTCACCATTAATTCCAAGGCGCTTAACTGTAATAATAACGTCTTTTTCTTTTGTTTCTTTTTGATTTAATTTGTTAGACATAATAATTCTTTCTACAATAAATGGTAATGTTAATAATTAATTGTACTACTTAAGAAAACTTTTTAGCAAGAAGTAGAGAAATTTGCTAGCATGTAAATAAACAAAAAAGAAAGGTGAACCGTAATGGCAATTATTACTAAAGTAAGCAATCAGAAAAGGCCTGGTAGATATAATATCTTTTTAGATGGTCAATATGCCTTTTCTGCAAGCGAGCAGACTGTTGCAAAATTCTTACTGCTAAAGGGGCAGGAATTAGCACCAGAAAAAATACACCAAGTTAAACAATATGATCTTGACGCTAAGGCAACAAATTTAGCATCAAACTATTTGAGTTATGAACCACGTACAATTTATGAGGTTTTACAATATTTAAGTAAACACAATATTGATGAAGAATCTGCTCAAAATGCAGTTAATCAGCTCAGTGAAATGGGATTTTTGGATGATCAAAAATATGTTGCACTAGCTTTGAGTCAAAATTTGCGTATCGGAACCGATGGTCCCGCCAGTTTTTCGCAAAAGATGCTTCAAAAAGGAATTACCTCAGAAATTGTTCAGTTACAATTGGCCAAAATTAGCGATGACCAGTGGCTAGATGCTGGTACACGGGTTATTAAATCAATGAAAAATCAGGTAGGTAAGTTAGCACAGCGTGAATTAGAAAGGAAAATGCGTACCAAACTATTTAGTCACGGCTTTTCGAGTTCATTGGCTGACAGCATCATTTCTAAAATGAATTTACAACTAGACCAGTGCCAACAACTTGAAGCTTTAAAGAAGCAAGGTATAAAAGCTTATAAACGCTTTCGACGTTTATCGCAAAAAGAACGTGAAATTAAAATGCGCAATTACCTTTATACTCATGGCTTTAGCAGTAATGAAATAGAATCTTTTATTGCTGGCGAAATTATTCCGCTATCTGAGCTTGCTAAATATTAGGAGAAAAAATGAAAAAATCACAAGAAAAAATTATTTTTATTGGCCGACCATTTGCAGATCAATTAATGGATGAGCAGCGAACTTATACCCAATCTAATATAGAAATGGAACAAGATGAGGTCTTTCAAGAATTTTTGGCTATAAATCAACTAACAAATAATCGTAGTAATTTAATAATTTTTGGTCCTGAAAATTTTATGTATTGGTATGGTGTAACTGTTACTAATCAAGTGGAGGTTCCACAAGGACTAATGCAGTTTGTTCTTCCCCAAGCTGAAGTTGCAATCGAAGAAATTCCTGATCAAAATTTGTCGCACTTTAGTCAACCATTAAATTCAGTTTTACCGCTATTTTTTCAAAAGATTAGTAATCAGGGAATTCCAATTTATGAAAATCCAGGAGATAGTAGTACGCCCTATTTTCTTCAAGAACTAAATCTTATTACAAAAAAACTGACCCAGATGATGTATCTTAAGGCCAGTAATTAAAATTTAATGTTGGTTAGGATCAATTGAAAGGTTATCGTATTCTACATAGGCACCTAAACAAGTCGATAAAAGCATGATTAAAAATACAATACCAACAGATTTGCCAACAATTTGATCCAAAGTCAGAAAGTGGCGAATGACAAATGTCGCCATATAACATAAGATAAAGTCCAAAATCATATTAGCGAAGAGCAAAAAATAGCGCCGGCGAATGCTAAAAAAGCGTAACAATTGCTTAAATATACCGTCATTTACTTCTACAGCAAGTAAGTCAACGGGACGCTGAATTGTGGCTTTAATTGCAAACATAATCAGTGCGCCGACAAATGCCCCAATTGCGGTTCGAAGTAGATCACCCGAATGCAAAACTAAGGCATTATAACCAATGCCGATGATTGTTAGACTGCATATATAAGGAATTAACAATAAAAAAGTAAAAACAAGTAAAACATGACTTTTTTTCATGGAGAAACCTCATTTCTTACGAGCTATTGTAACATATATGATATGTACATGATATAATGTTATTACTTAACGTGTTATTTTGAGAAAGAGAGAAACAATTATGGCAAGCGACCCTGCTAAGGGGAATTTATTTCGACGATTTAAGAATAAATTTTCCCCTTCAAGCGATGAAGAAACTAAAGAACATTTAACAAAAGAAATAAAAATTTTACATGATCATCAAAAAATTAGTGATGCAGAATTTTCAATGTTAGATGGAGTTTTGGATTTTCAGGGACGGGTAGTCCGTGAAGTAATGGTACCCCGAATCGATGCTTTTATGGTAGATTGCTGTGAGAGCTTTCAAACTAACTTGAAAGAAATTTTACGTGAGCCATACTCAAGGATACCGGTTTATAATCAAGATAAAGATAAAATAGTTGGTGTAATTCATATTAGAACAGTTTTACGTAAGGGCTGGGAAAAAGGCTTTGATAAATTAACTTATGAGGATGTCATGAATCCCCCCTTATTTGCACCAGAAACAACCGATTTAGGTGAATTGTTAGTTGAAATGCAACAAAGTCAGCAACAACTTGCTATTTTAACGGATGAGTATGGAGGAATTGTGGGTCTAGCAACCATTGAAGACTTGATTGAAGAAATAGTTGGCAACATTGATGATGAGGTTGACCATACGGAAGTGTTGTTTAATCAGGTAGCTCCTAACAAGTATGTTATATATGGTAAAATGCCTCTAGATGAATTTAATGAACAATTTGGTACTGAACTTCAAATGGAGAATGTTGATACAGTAGCGGGATTTGTAATTACTAAATTGGGCATTATTCCGGCAAAAGGTGAAAAATTATCTGTTAAACTAGATAACGGTATGATTCTAACCACCAGAAGAATGATTCGTTCAAGATTACAGACGGTCTTATTAACAATACCAGAAAAAACGAATAAGGAAGAAGAGCAAAAGAGTTAATGAGTGAACAGCTTTTAGATAATGTTAAAAAAAGAAGAACATTTGCAATTATTTCTCACCCGGATGCAGGAAAAACAACAATAACTGAGCAAATGCTTCTTTTCGGTGGTGTGATTCGTAATGCCGGTACTGTTAAGGCGCGAAAAACTGGTCATTATGCAACTAGTGATTGGATGGAGATTGAAAAACAACGTGGGATCTCGGTCACTAGTTCTGTGATGCAATTTGAATATCAAGGAAAGAGAATAAACATTCTTGATACTCCAGGACATGAAGATTTTTCTGAAGATACTTATCGGACATTAATGGCTGTCGATTCTGCAGTAATGGTAATTGATTCTGCTAAGGGAATTGAACCGCAAACAAAAAAATTATTTAAGGTCGTTAAGCAGCGCGGTATTCCAATCTTTACTTTTATGAATAAACTAGATCGAGATGGGCGCCCGCCTTTAGATCTAATTGCTGAGTTAGAAGATTTATTGGGAATTGAGGGCGTAGCTATGAATTGGCCAATTGGTTCTGGTCAAACCCTCCAAGGATTATACGATATTACAAATAATCAAGTTGAACTGTATCATCGAGAAGGTAAACAGCGTTTCTTAAAGCTGAATAATGACGGAACACTGCCAGTTAGTGAAGCTTTCGCGCAAAATCCTCAGTTTCAGGATACATTGGGTGAGATTGAACTGATCAAAGAAGCTGGTAATGTTTTTAACTTGGATAAAATTCTGGCTGGTAATCAAACTCCCGTATTCTTTGGCTCGGCATTAACTAATTTTGGTGTTGAAACTTTTTTGAAGAGTTTTGTTAAGTTAGCGCCAGCACCAGAAAGCCATCAAATTAATGATGGTCAGACACTTAAGCCTGAAGATAAAGAATTTTCAGGATTTGTTTTCAAGATTCAGGCGAATATGAATCCTCATCATCGTGATCGTATTGCTTTTATCAGAGTAGGTAGTGGTGAATTTCAAAAAGGTTTAGACGTTACTTTGGCAAGAACTGGTAAGCAAATTCGTCTTAACAATGCGACTGAGTTTATGTCGAGCGAACGTGTACAAGTTTCTGACGCTGTTGCAGGTGATATCGTCGGCTTATATGATACTGGTAATTTTCAAATTGGAGATAGTATCTATGCAGGAAAAAGTAAAATTGTCTATCAACCTCTTCCTGAATTCACTCCCGAATTATTTGTTCGGGTTAATGCTAAAAATGTTATGAAACAAAAATCATTTCACAAAGGAATGACTCAATTAGTCCAAGAAGGTGCAGTACAGCTTTATCGTAATTATCAAACTGATGAATATATTTTGGGTGCAGTTGGTCAATTGCAATTCGAAGTATTCAAATTTAGAATGAAGAACGAATATAATTCAGAAATTGAAATGACAAATATCGGTCATCGAGTAGCGAGATGGATTGATCCCAAGCAGTTGGATCCGGCAATGTCAAGCAGTCGAAATCTTCTTGTGAAAGATCGCTATGATCAACCACTATTCTTATTTGAAAATCAATTTGCTGAAAGATTTTTTCAAGATAAGTATCCTAATATTAAGCTGACCGAAAAATTATAATAAAAAAAGGCTGGAAAATTTTAGTATAGGAATTTAACCATCTTAAATTTGGTTGCTTTTGCTTTAAAGCATAAAATCACACATAATTTTTGATGTATATTACTGTTTCTAAATGGGTATATGTACAAAAATAAGTAAATGATTATTATTTAGTAAAGATATAAGTATTTACTCTATTATAAGTTATTATTAGTATAAAAGTGAAAGAAGCTGAAGAGCCTAAGAGATATTGTAAAATGTTATTCTATTCAAAAAAAGGTAATACAAATTAAAAATATACGATAATACTTTAAGTCTACAAAAAATAAGCCATGAAGTTTAAACAACTTTCATGGCTTATTTTAAAATATGTCAACAATTTACTTGTCAATATGAACTTCGATTACTCGCTGGCTTTTATCACAAGTCAAGGTATATGACACAGGTTTTTCTTTTACTAAACGCTTGATAACAAATTCGGTTTCTTCTTTACGTACTCGGCGAGAGTGGTTTTCCAAGACAACCCCAATTGCATCATCGCTTTCGGTATATATAACTGAGGTATTGCCTAGAGAATAAACCTTTACATAGTTGACATTAGTAGAATTAAGTTGACTATGTACTAATTCTCGATAACTATTGGTTACATCTATTAAGTGCATGGCATTCACCTGTTTCTTCTGATAGTTTTCTTTTTGCTATAATTACACCACCTATTTTAACATTTTTCTCTAATAAAAAACATCTCAATATTAGCTAATTTACTTATCGTAGATTATTTTGCTGTTTCTTTTTGATGAGTAATGACAATATTATTGTTTTCAATGCTTGCTAAAAGATTTTTAGCAGTAGGGTGATCAAGTTTAAAGTCAGCTACTTTGTCTTCTATTTCTTCCTGAATGGTTCGACGCAGAGGTCGAGCACCCATAGCTGGATTGTAACCGTCATCAACCAGTTTCTTTTTGGCATCATCAGTAACAGTAATTTGTAATCCTTGATTTTTAACCATACTGTTAACATCATTTAACATTAAGTTGACGATTTTGACTAAATTGTCAACTGATAACTCATTAAATTCAATGACATCGTCTAACCGGTTTAGAAATTCAGGTTTAAAAAATTGACTCATTGAGTTTCGAGCTGATTCGGGTTTATTACTATCATTTTCAGCCGTAAAGCCCACGCTTGTGTTTTTAATTCCTTGTCCAGCGTTTGAAGTCATAATAATAATTGTATCTTTAAAGGAAACCATCCTACCTTGCGAATCAGTTAATCGACCATCATCTAAAATCTGTAAAAATAAATTCATTACAGAAGGATCTGCTTTTTCGATTTCATCCAAGAGAATCAAACTATACGGATTACGCCGAACTCGTTCGGTTAATTGTCCAGCTTCTTCATATCCAACATATCCAGGAGCTGAACCGATTAATTTAGATACTGAATATGATTCCATATATTCCGACATGTCAAAACGAATCATTGCGTCTTCTGAACCAAACATTTGCTTGGCCAATTGTTTAGCCAATTCGGTTTTACCTACACCAGTTGGTCCAACGAAAAGAAATGAGCCAATTGGTCGACCAGATTTATTAAAACCAATTCGATTTCGACGAATAGCACGAGCTAATTTATCGACAGCTTGATCTTGACCAATTACATTAGCCTTTAAGTTAGCAGCTAAATTTTGAAGTTGGTTTTCTTCTTGCTTTTGTAAATCTCCAACTGGTATACCAGTTTTTTCTTCCACAATTTTATTCATGATTTTGCTTGTGATAATAGGAGATTTATCAGGATCAACATTTTGATTCTTCATTTTATTGTATTTTTCAATTTGATCACGGTAGTAAGCAGCTTTTTCGTAGTCCTCATTTTTAAGTGAATCTTGCTTTAATTGTTGGGCTGCTGCGATACGTTCTTGCATTTTTTCTTTATCAACATAAGGAATGGTAAGATTCATTCGAGAGCCGGCTTCATCGAGCAAGTCTATGGCTTTATCAGGTAAAAAGCGATCTTGAATATAGCGTTCGGATAATTCTGCAGCTGCTTTAATAGCATCATCAGTGTAATGAACATGGTGATAATCCTCATAACGTTTTTGAATTCCTTGCAGAATTCGGATAGTTTCTTTAACAGAAGGTTCCTTAACGTCAACTGGTTGAAAACGCCGTGCTAGAGCGGAATCTTTCTCAATTTCACGATATTCTTTTAAGGTTGTAGCACCAACTAATTGTAAATCACCACGAGCAAGGGCAGGCTTAATAATGTTGCCTGCATCCATTCCGCCTTCAGCATTTCCCGCTCCAACAATTTCATGTATCTCGTCGATAAACAAAATAATATCTTTATGACTTTGTAATTCTTTAATCAGCTGCTGCATTCTTTGTTCAAATTGACCGCGGATTCCAGTTCCTTGAACTAATGAAACAACATTCAATGAAACAATACGTTTATCCTGTAATTTAGCTGGAACGGAGCCATCAACTATTTGTTGGGCCAAACCTTCAACAACTGCTGTTTTTCCGACACCGGCTTCGCCGATTAATACTGGGTTATTCTTAGTTCTTCTATTTAATATTTCAATTACGCGGGCAATTTCTTTATCTCGTCCAATGACGGGATCAATTTTCCCTTTCTTAGCAAGTGCTGTTAAATCTGTACCATATTGATCTAGTAATGAACGACCACCAGCGCCATTATTAGAATTTCCCTTGTCCATAGTTGGTTCATCAGCGTTTTGACCGTTAGGATTATTAAAATTATTAAATGGATCACCAAAATCAGAGAATAAACCATTGATATTATTATTCATATTGATGTTTCCTTGTTGCTCTAGTTTTTGATAACATTGGCCACATAAATTAATTTCACGGCTCTGTCCATTAACCTTTGCAAAAAGGTGAATAGAAGCAGGTCGTTTTTGACAATTCTGACAAAGCAAATATATTACCGCCTTTCGCTTTAATTTACGTTTTCTAAATTATATAATTAGCACTCTTAATAATCAAGTGCTAAAGACTGAGATTTATGCCTAAGAATTTTGAAATATGCTACAATATTTTTAAACAGTACAGTAAACTTTATTATGATTTGCTAAGAAAATGTCAAATTAAAAGAAACGGTGGTATATTTGGATTACCAAAAAATTCTTGAGCAGTTAGCCGATGGACAACTTGAAAACTACAAAGTAGAGCCCAAGGAAGCCTTTGCCTTTCAATCTGCGCTAAGATCTTTTGGCAAAAGACAGAACATAACAGGAAAAGCCTTGAGAGGTGGGGGAATAATCTATACTTGTAAAAAGACAGAATTTTAATGATGTAAACTGTTACATTTAAGTTGTTTAATTTGCCAAAAAATGATAGGCTATTTACGGACAATAGGTAATTATTACCGATTTTATTTTTTTAAATTAAAGGAGATAATCATAATGGAAAAACGCGATTTTCATGTTATTGCTGAAACGGGAATTCATGCCCGTCCAGCCACTTTATTAGTACAAGCAGCTTCTAAGTTTGGTTCAGATATCAATTTGGAATACAACGGTAAATCCGTTAACTTGAAGTCAATTATGGGAGTTATGTCTCTTGGAGTTGGAAAAAATGCTGATGTAACGATTAGTGCTGATGGTGATGATGAAAAAGATGCCATTAATGCTATTTCGGAAACAATGAAAAAAGAAGGCTTAGCTGAATAATGACCAAGAAATTAACGGGAATTGCTGCTAGTGATGGTATTGCGGTAGCACCAGCCTATCTCTTGGTAGAACCAGATCTTTCGTTTTCTAAGACGAGTGTCAGTGATGTTGAAAGTGAACTTGCTCGTTTTAAAGATGCAGTTAAGGTATCAACTGCCGAAGTTGAAAAGATACGTGACAGTGCAAAAAAGAGTTTAGGTGAGGATGAAGCGCAAGTTTTTGAAGCTCACTTAATGATTTTAAATGATCCTGAATTCACCGGTGCAATTGAAACCGAAATTAAGGACAAAAAGATTAATAGTGAAGCTGCGCTTGATGAAACCGCTCAAAAATTTATTGCGATTTTTGAAGGTATGACGGACAACGCTTATATGCAACAACGTGCTGCTGACGTACGTGACGTTTCTAAAAGGATCATGGCGCATTTGCTAGGTAAGGAATTACCTAATCCTGCAACAATTGATCATGAAGTAATTGTAGTTGCACATGATTTGACACCAAGTGACACTGCTCAATTAAACAAAAAATTTGTCAAGGGATTTGTGACTGATATTGGGGGACGAACAGCTCACTCAGCAATTATGGCACGATCTCTTGAATTACCAGCGGTTGTCGGTACTGAATCAATTACAAAAGATGTTGTAAATGGTCAGACACTAGTTGTTGACGGCTTGAATGGTGATGCTGTCATTAAACCGAGTGATGAACAGATTGCTGATTATAAGCAAAAGAGTGAAGCCTTTTTAAAGCAAAAAGCTGAATGGGATAAATTAAAGAATGAACCATCAGTAACTGCAGACGGTAAACAGTTTACTATTGCTGCAAATATTGGTACACCAGCTGATATGCAAGGGGTTAATGAAAATGGTGCGGAGGCTGTTGGATTATATCGGACTGAATTCTTGTATATGAATTCTAAGGATTTTCCAACTGAGGAAGACCAATTCGAAGCTTATAAAGAAGTAATTGAAGGGATGAATGGTAAGCAGGTTGTTATCAGAACCATGGATATTGGTGGCGATAAGCACCTTGACTATTGGGATTTACCTGAAGAAATGAATCCATTCTTAGGAGTTCGAGCTATTCGCTTATCATTGCAAAATGAAGAAATATTCCGGACCCAATTACGTGCTCTTCTTCGTGCTTCAGCGTATGGTAAACTAGCGATCATGTTTCCAATGATTGGTACTTTGGGTGAATTGCGTAAAGCAAAGTCTATTTTAAACGAAGAAAAGACCAAATTAACTCAAAAGGGTACTAAAGTTGGTTCTGATTTACAAGTTGGAATGATGATTGAAGTTCCAGCCGCAGCTGTTTTAGCTGATCAATTTGCTAAAGAAGTAGATTTCTTTTCCATCGGTACAAATGATTTAATTCAGTATTCAATGGCTGCTGATAGGGGTAATGATAATGTTTCGTATCTTTATCAACCAGCCAATCCATCAGTTTTGCGTTTAATCAAACATACAATTGATGCAGCGCATGAAAATGGTATTTGGTGTGGTATGTGTGGTGAAGCCGCAGGTGATAACATTATGTTCCCAATTTTACTGTCAATGGGACTTGATGAATATTCAATGAGTGCAACATCCATTTTACGTATTAGGAGTTTGATGAAGAAACTCAATACTGAAGATATTAAGGAATTAGCTAACAAGGCTTGTTATGTTTCTGAAACAGCGGAAGAAAATGAAAAGTTAGTCAATGACTTAATGAAAGAAGTAAACAAATAAAGTTTTAAAGCGCATCAATATATTGATGCGCTTTTTAATATCTTTAAACTTTCTTGAAAAAAAAGTCATAAATTATTCACGTTTATTGCTTATCATTAAAGCATGACCAATTCACATAATGCTGCTTACTAAAAAGAAGTAGTGTGTTATAATAATACTATGCATAGTATTATTCAAAGGAGCGTGAAATATATGGTAAATTTATATATATCGCCAAGTTGTACCTCATGTCGAAAAGCTAAGGCTTGGTTAAAGAAACATAATATTGATTATAAAGAAAGAAATATTTTTTCAGAGCCTTTAACTAAAGAGGAACTTATCCAAATATTGAGAATGACTGAGAATGGTACAGAGGAAATAATTTCTACACGTTCAAGAGCATTTCAACAGTTAAAAATAAATCTTGATAATTTGTCAATTGATCAATTGTTAGATTTAGTTGAAAAGAATCCAAGCTTATTAAGAAGACCTATTATCATGGATGATCGTCGTTTGCAGGTAGGCTATAATGAAGATGAAATTAGACGCTTTTTACCAAGAAAAGTACGTCGCTTAGAACTCGAAGAAATGCAAAAGATTGCTGATTTATAAGAGAAAAATTTTAATAAAAGCGTTAGTATTTAAACTAACGCTTTTATTTTATCTGTAAAGTACGTTACAATAGATGTAAGTATTCGATGAAGGTGAGAACTCATGCAAGTAGATCATATTGACGAAAATACAATTCGCGTGAGAATTGATAAGGCGGAATTGGCTAGACGCGGACTTAAAGTTTTGGATTTGCTAGGGGATAAAGACCAAATACAGCATTTTTTTTATTCGATTTTGGATGAAATTGATACCGATCACTCTTTTAGCCAGGATGCACCTATTACTTTTCAAGTAATGCCTAATAACGGTGGGCTTGATTTGTTGATCACTAAAGTGACTGATAAAGATCGAGAAAGTTTATCACATCTATTTAATAATGAATCAAATATCAAAAATAAAATGGATCCACGGCGATCTTTTCTTGACTTGGAATCGGACTCAAATGAAGAAAAAATATCCAAAAACGAAGAAAATAACAATTCAACTGCGATAACTAATAGGTATGCTAACAAGCAGGCTTACAGCTTTACAGACCTAGATCAAGTTACTGAATTGGCTAATAGTTTACAGACAAATAATATGACTTCTAGTCTTTATTTTGAACACGGAAAATTTTATCTTGATTTGGCCTTTAAAGATGAAAATAAGGGTGAGTTGGAGCCAGGTGATGCTTGGGCAATTGCTAATGAATATGGTATCAAAATTAAGCCAGGAGAAATGGCTCGTGTTAAAATAATTGGCAAGTGTTTAATTGCTAGTGATGCCTTAATTCAACTGCATCATTATTTTAATGAACGCAAACATTAAGAAATTAATAAGAAAAAGACAAGCGGTATGCTTGTCTTTTTTCTTGCGTATTTAATCATAGGTGATTAAATTGTACACGGCATTATTAAATGATCAATTAGTTTTGGCAAGTAGACAAGCGGCTTTAATTAATAAAACTAACAGTATATTGAAAGCGCCACATTATTACTGCCCTAAATGTCATGAAGAAGTTCAACTGGTGTTAAAAAAAGAACATCCCTATTTTAAACATTGGCCTAAAAAAAATAATATGAAAGGAGAAAGGGTTGAGCATGCCCTTAGTAAGCAACTGCTGCAATGTGCACTAGCAAATGCAAACTTAGATGCCCAAATAGAGGTTCCTTTAGCTGGCGGTAAATTACGAGCTGATGTGCTGGCTAGTCCAAAGTTGGCCTTTGAAGTTCAATGTGCTCCCTTAAGCAGAGCAGAATTTACTCAACGTCATCGTTTGTATTGTCAAATTGGGATTACTGATATTTGGGTGGTTGGTAAACGTCATTTTTTACGAGAAAAAATAAAAAAGTCACAACTTATTTTCTTTCGTAGAAATAAGTTGTGGCATGACTATTATTTGGAAATTGATCCATATCAGCAATTTTTATCTTTAAAATATAATATTTTATTGGAGCCTATTACAGAGAAACTTTGTTATCAAACAAGTGTTTTTGACTTAAATGCCAATGGTTTGAAACAGTTATGGCATTTTAGACCGCTACTTAGAAATTATTTGATAGACCCAATATCACAAAAAAGTTATTTACAATTACAAATAATGAGAAAAAGTCGTAAAGGAATGCGTATCGCGGAATTATTGTACAAACTCAATTTAAAGCTTACTGATTTACCTGAGTGGGTTTTTACAAATTATCGAAGAGTGAATACTGTCGATAATGCTTTATTGTATCTCACATCAAATGAAGATGATTGGTAGGACAATAACTTTCTTTGATACAACCGTTATTGTTTAAGAGTGAAATCAATTTATCGTGGGCCAAATTACCTTCAAGCAGTATCCCATTATAATTGCCATTTTCATTAAAAATGATGGTTGTAGGAATATTACGAACATTAAATTTTTTAGCAAGTTCTTTGTCTTGTCGAATTGAATCATCGATGTAATTGCTAATCCGAGTGTCATTAATTCGATTTAAATTGATTTTTAAATCAAGTAGTACTTTTTCTCCCAATTCATTTGAATATTGATTAAAATTGTTACTTACAGCACATTGTAAATTAATCAAATAAGAACGTGCCTTTTTATTTCCATATTCAAATTTAATTGCATGATAACTGCGTAAAGTTTGATAAGAAGCCATTGTATATTGTGAAATATTGTTAACTTTTTGTCCGCTTTTTTTCTTCTAATGATATCTTCCTGTATAACTTTCGAGTTAATAATTGGAACAAAATGAAAACAGGAACTAATATTGAGTTCTTCGAGTGCTTCTTTAATTAAAATCTCCGTATCATAGCAATAAATACCGATGGGATTGATGAAGAGAAAAATCTCAAACATTGTCAAGTTCCTCCTTAATTAACTAAATTAATTAATACTTTAACAAATCTCTAGTTAATAAACAAAAAATATACTTTTATTCTTATATTTTAACACGATGTTTGAAAGCGCGTCCGATTTTTGATTGATTAGTATTTTGCGGAATTTCATTAATGTTATATTCTGATTTTAAATCTTTCAAAACAGTTGCGATTAATTTTGAGTCAGAGTTTTCAATTTCTAATTCAAAATCTTGGTAGCCATCGGGATAAATATTATTATCAAAGGTTAATTCACAATTTTGGGGGCCAATGGCCAGAATCCGCTGTGTCTTACTGTAAGTTTGTACATGTAATTTACAGTTTTTGCCAAAATGGGAATTTAAATAGTTGCCTACGTTTCCTTCAAAAGAAACTAATTGGGTTGCTTTTTTATCCACAGCTATTAAAGATTGACCTTTTGGCAAAGAAAGATAATCATTAATTTCAATTGCCTCGTGAAAATCTTGTTGAATTGGATTAGGGTTAGGTACTTTAAGAGTTTGTTCAGCGCGATCATTAAATAGGCGAACTCGGCAACTAATTCTTTTTGTTTGTAACAAGCCGTTATCTGTATCAAAATAATAGTTTTCTTGAGTAAAATTACTTTTATTAAAAAAATCTTGACATAATTTTTGATAAATTGACTTTGGAATAATAATTTTTGCTTCTATTTCGGTGTTTTCTGACATGAATTTGTTATTTTTCCCTTCACAAGATTAATTATTACATTTTATATTACTATAATATAAAATGATTTTTTAAGATGTTGTTAGTGTTAACTATTGTCTAACATTGTGCTAGGATAGTCAAAATATCAAGTTTTTTGTTGTTAAAACATTAAGTAAGTAGCAAGTGTGTAACGATAAATTTTAAATTATGAAATTGCTATCATCTATTTTATGTTAAAATGACTATGCTGTTTGAGAAAGGAATTATTTCTATGGATGTTGATTGGGATAATTTTTTATGGCCCTATGAAGAGGCTGTTCGTGAATTAAAGGTGAAATTTCGTTCTCTTAGGCAAAGTTTTTTAACTAAGGGAGAATTGTCACCAATTGAATTTGTTATTGGACGAGTAAAAAGCGTTGATTCAATTAAAGAAAAAATGAAACGCCGAATCATTAGCCCAGATGTAATTGAAACAGATATGCAAGATATAGCGGGAATTAGGATTGTATGTCAATTTGTTGATGATGTCTATAAGGTGGTTGATTTAATTCATGAGCGTGATGATATGGAAGTTATAGAGGAACGTGATTATGTTCAAAATGCTAAGCCATCAGGGTACCGCTCATATCATATGGTGATTTCCTATACTGTATATTTGCCTGAAGGTTCTAAAAAATTATTAGCTGAAATCCAAATTCGGACTTTAGCAATGAATTTTTGGGCGACGGTTGAACATACTCTCAATTACAAGTATCAAGGATCTTATCCAGATGATATTTCTGAAAGGTTAAAGTCAACTGCTGAAACAGCATATAGACTTGATGAAGAAATGTCATTAATTAAGGATGAAGTTCAGGAAGCACAAAAAGTCTTCATCAAAAATAAGGGTAAGGAAAATTAATGCGAATCACAATTGCTCATAATAATAATTCAGAAACATTAAAAGTAGTTGCGCATTTAAAGCAAGCACTAGAAAAGAAAACCGGATATGTTTTTGATGCTAAATATCCAGATGTGGTGATATCTGTTGGTGGCGATGGTACATTAATCAACGCTTTTCATCGTTATGAAAATCAGATTAGCTCTATCAGGTTTATCGGAATTCATACTGGGCACTTAGGTTTTTATACTGATTGGCATGGAGCAGAAATCGAAAAGATGGTTGATGCGCTCTTTTTAAGAGAACCAGAAACAGTTAAATATCCTTTGCTTGAAGTTGAACTTATGACAGAAGCGAGTGAACGTAAGCGTTATCTAGCACTAAATGAATCTGCAGTTAAGCAAATTTCGCATACGTTAGAAGCAAATGTTTATATTGATGATCAACTATTTGAAAATTTTCGGGGGGATGGTTTGTGTGTTTCAACTCCAACTGGATCAACTGGCTACAATAAATCGCTTGGTGGTGCAGTAATTCATCCTCAGCTCAAAGCTTTACAAATGGCAGAAATTGCATCAATTAATAATCGGGTGTTTCGTAGTTTATCATCACCGATTGTAATTGCACCAGATCAATGGATAACAATTGTTCCTAAGGCAGATAAATTTGTAATGACAGTCGATGGTAACCAGATTAATGTTTGTAATGCTAAAAAAATAATATATAGAATTTCTAACAAAGTAATTAGGTTTGATCGCTTTGGACATACTCATTTTTGGTCACGTGTTCAAAGTGCCTTTATTGGTGATAATGATGCCCCTGTATAAGATTATGGTTCAAAATGAATCGACAATGGAGTTGGGAGACTTTTTGTTAAAGAACGGGTTTTCAAAACAGGCAATCAATAACGCCAAAAATCGGAGTGGTATGCTTATAGTCAATCACAAAATAAGATATACTAATTACCGTTTGCATCAAGGTGATGAGGTTATCTTTGTTTCGGGAAGTGAGCTTTCTAATCCCTGGTTAAAGCCTTCTTATGAACGACTTGAGATTGTCAAGGAAACGTCAAATTATCTGATTATTGATAAACCTGCTGGCCTTTTATCAATTCCATCTCGTTTCAACGATAATGCTGTTGTTAACCGAGTTTTGGGATATTTTGAACAACATCAGATGTCTAGCCTTAAGCCTCACGTAATTACGCGTCTTGATCGTGATACCACTGGTTTAGTACTAGTTGGCAAGAATGCAATTGCTCATGGCAGATTTAGCAAACTTAACAAGCAAGATTTTATAAAAAAATATCATGCAATTGTGCATGGCAACTTTGCAAAAAATGAATTAACTGGTGTGATTGAGGCTCCAATTGGTAGGAAAAATAAAGAAGTTAAACGTAGTATTGACTTTGTTCATGGTAAAAAGGCAGTGACTGTCTATCGTGTACTTGAGCAAGTCCCGCAGGCAAGCTTAGTTGAGTTACGTCTTTATACTGGTCGTACTCATCAAATTCGATTACACATGCAATCAATTGGACATCCATTATTTGGTGATCCACTATATGGAATCAATGATCAGTTTGATAGACAAGCATTAAATTGTTGTTTTTTATCTTTTCCTGATCCATTTGTCAAAGGTAAACTTGTAAAAGTAAAAGCTTCTTTAGCAAAAGATATGCTTAAATTGTGGCGTCAACTAAGTTTAAATGATTTTACTGTAAAGTAAGGTTTTGGTAAATTGTAAAATGAAGTTGAACACTCGCCCTAATTAGAAAATGAAAAAAGTCCATAAGTTTCTTCAGGTGAAAAGCAGCAAATAGCTTTAGCTAGGGCTTTATTGTTAACTGACAAGTTTTTACTATTAGATGAGGCTACTTCTAGCAAAGTTAGAAATTATTTATTTTCCATAAATAGAGGCTTTATAGAAATAGCTCATGAATTAAATGAACAATAAAATTCCAGATATGACCAAGTTATTAATTTAGGTGTATAAAAATGATAATTGATACCAAAAAACTTCAGAAGGAAGTTATAGATAATAAAAAAAGACATAATTTTAATACGACAGATATCAAGTTTGAATTGCTGCTATTGTATGGCGAAGTAAATGAACTTTTTAAGGGATGGCTTAAGCAAGATGCTGACAATATAAACGAAGAATTAGCAGATGTTGGTATTTTTTTGCTGGGTATATCCGAAATGTTGGGAAGCGACTTAGGAAAGGATATTGTTGATAAAATCGAAATAAATAAGAACAGGATTTATAAAAACGGAGTAAAGGTAAGTAAAGAATAATATGAAAGCAAAAATCAAGTTAGATTTTTAACTTGGAACAAATTTTCGATGATAATGTAGTCACATTAACACTCCATGTTTTTTCTAAAATTTTGAGTCATATCAAAATGCGGCTTATTAATCTAATAGATACACTGTGGAAGCGGTTTAAAACAACTTGGACATTGGGGAAAAGCTCTTTGGTCAAGTCCACGTAACGTTATGTTTTTATGTAATTCGTCTAAACTCAATATTTTTAGAGGTCATGTATTTCGGAGCACCCATTTTTTCAATCATAACTGTTGCTATCTCATCGGCAAGAATAAACTTTGTCTACCAATCCTAATTCTACAGCCTTATTGGGACTAATATAGCAATCTCTTTTAATAGCGCGGTCTATTTCTTCAATAGTAAGGTTTGAATTTTTGGAAATTAAATTTGCAATTTTTGTTCTTACTTTTTTAATTTGGTTTGCACCAATTTCTATATCGCTTTGTTGTCTACTCATAGACCCTATTGGCTGATGAATAAGAAGCTGAGTATTTGGTAGGAGCGCTCTGAACTTACGCTCTCCTGCCACTAGTATCAATAATTGAAAATGCACCATTAACACTTCATCCTAAGAAATTAATGTAAATATTTATTGGGGCATCATCTTCAGCGTCCAAATATAAAAGCTGAGTAACCGTTAGTGTGGAAGATTCATATGTTATATCACCTCTTGTTTTATGTTACTTTTCATTTTTTATTTTACGAAATCGCTTGCAATAAAATGCTGACATTATATAATTAAAAGGAATGTTATAATCCAAACTTTCGGGAATAAGAACAATTTACAGCAGATCCTTCTAAAATATCACCTAAGAGTAAAATTGATGTAAAGAAAATAGGATCAAATATATTTACATTTGCTATTCATTTAAAAGTTACGAATATAGAAATATTCTATGCATTTCCAATTAAGTTAATAGGGAAAATGGAATGTCTAAATACGTAACTATTAGTTTTAAAATGAATAGAATGGCGTCACTACCATCAACAGCCATATTAAAGCAGTTTAACAAATATGTGAATGAAGTTAATCCTTTTACAAGTGGTGCAGCTTTAACTCAATTAATTGAAAAGGTATAGTGAAGACATCAATCAAGAAGATTTTAGAGAGATTATTGATTATTTAAAGACAAGTAGTGGATGGAACAATTCTGATTTTCAAACCTGGAGTCTTTTATTGAAACGTGCATTATCTAGTCTGGGTCATAACCTGCAAGAATTTGTTGAGCTTGAAAAGCAAAGCATGGGCAAGTCTAATTTGGATAAAGAAAAATGATTTGGAAATACTTAAAACGAGTAATCAAAAAAATTGGTATAAGCAAAATTGCATATTTTTCTATGTTTGTGCTTTTGGGATATATATTTTATTTTTCGCAACCTTATTTCATCACTAATTTGTTTTCAACAAATAAAAATGAAAGTAACAGATTAGTTAATTTAATAGCTCTGTCAGTTTCACTTATGACAATACCGTTTATTGATTATTTCAACAATACATTTATTCAGGCAGTTAGAAAATATTCTAAACAAGAACTATGGGAAGAGGTTACAAATAAACCTTTCAGCTATTTTTCAAAACATTCTGTAGGTAAAGTCCAAAGCTATATTAAGGACGTCTCTTTTGCCTGTCGCCAGTTGGAACAAAGTAGTTTAAAAATTATAATTCAAATGGCTGTAATGATAGTACTATATACCATCATGATTGGCATCAAAATATATTACTTGGTTTATTATACTTGGTTTTCTTCTCTGGTTATTTAGCAATCTCTGTGTGGATGGCAAAGCGTAATAGGAAAAACATATCTAATTCATTAAAAAGTGCATCCGTTGTAAACGAGTATATGATTGACTACTATCGAAATATTGAAACAATATCATCTAGTAATTCTGAAGAATATGAAAGTAATTACATGAACAGTATTCTTTCTAATGAGCAAAAATCATATCAATATGTTCAGAGTATTACAAATCAGGCTGCAATAGTGCAACAATTAATAATAGTTATTTTAGCTTGTATAATTGCATTAGTTGGACAACATATATTTGGAAGTAATAAAATTCAATCACTAACAGTCATTCTAATTTTATTATATTCTATTTTGAATTTATCTGGATTTGGTCCACAATATTTAGCTATAGAGGAATTATTAAATCGCATTCGAGCAGGCTTGTCTGAACTCGAATATGATGTGTCATCTGAGCAAAAAACAAATATGATTAAGTTTGATGATAACACGGACGAAGTAATAATAAGAGATATTGACTACTCATATAAAAATGATCAAGTAATTTTTCATAATCTAAACTTAACATTTAAAAAAAATAAAATGAATGCATTAACAGGAGAAAATGGCTCTGGGAAAAGTACACTTTTGAAACTTTTAAGTGGGTTTTTCACACCGAGTAAAGGTGAAATAATTTTCCCATTTCAGAATGCACCAAAATTAATGTATATCGCACAAGATGCTCCTTTATTTAACAGATCAATTTATAAAAATATTTGTTATCCTAGTTTAAAACCTAACATTGAAACAGTTTTGAACCTAGTTAAAGAAATCGGTTTAGATACTTTAATTCAAACTAAAGATGATTTAAATAATAAGACACCAGGAGATTTTAAAAATAAAATCTCCGGCGGTGAAGTCCAAAAAATTTTATTTTTGCGAGCGATTATTACTAAGCCGGATATTTTATTACTTGATGAATTTACAAGTAGTTTAGATGAAAAAGCTATAAATAAAGTCTATTTAATGATTAATAAATACTTAGATAACACAACAATTATAAGTGTCATACATAGGGTAGACGAATTATCTTATTATTCAAATATTGTAAATATAGCTCCAATTAAATAATTTTTTCTTTTTTCTTAAAATTAATCAACCAAAGTTGCGATTTTATTTTCAATGTTATGATAATTTGATAGCTATAATGGCTCTTTGCTTGATTACGGCTTGAAGTTTTTATGCTTGATACGAGCCCAAAAATGACTAAAAATGCGGTAGCCGTAAATCTGCTTGATCTGTGGTTGACTCCTTCTAGGCAGCCGTTAGATTGTTTGTCCTGGGTGGCGTGAGTAGGTCAGACAGATTGCCTTTAAAGATCTTGATAGGTTCTAAAAAATTGTCTGCAATTTGATCAAACTCTTTATTCATTTTTTTGCCCCTTGCCAAACGCATGTACGATAAAAATTATATCTTTACTTTACCAAAAAGCTCCACAGGTTCCAAATGTGAAGTTTTTTAATAGCACTTACTAGTCCTATTAGACGAAATGTCCATACTGGCGGCTAAAAGAATTTTTACCTTTTCAAAGTTTTTGAACATGACTATTTTTATGCGTTGTAATATAAAACATCCTCCTTATGGAGCCGATGTATAATTACTTTGATATATCTGGCAGTAAAAGAAAGCGAGGCAAGAATTATATTTTTTGTCTCTAGTATGCATACTGAAAAAATAAAAGATATTTTACATATTATCATATTATCAATAAATTTAGGACAAGAGAGATAAAGTAATGACAACAACAATAATATACGCACATCCTTACACAAAAAGCTTTAACCATGCAATACTTAATAAAGTTATAAAAGCGATGAGAGATAACAAAGAAGAGTATGTAGTTATAGACCTATATAATGATAAATTTGATCCAACATATTCTGCTAAAGAGTTATCTTTATTTAGTGTTGGAAAAACAATTGATCCTTTAGTTAGTAAGTACCAGAAGATTATTAAAAATACAGATAAAGTTATATTTATTTTCCCAATATGGTGGAATGATACTCCAGCTATTATAAAAGGCTTCATAGATAAGGTAATGAAGAAGGACTTTGCTTACAATGTAGGCAGTACTGGATTAATAGGAAATCTTAAAAATATAAAAAAGACGTTAGTTCTTACAACCTCGACTTCCCCGACATTTTATTTGAAGATGTTTTGTGGCAATGCTATTAAAGATGTTTTTATTAATAGTACACTTAAGCAGCTTAAATTTAAAAATCGAGTATGGAAAAATTTTGGTAATGTTGATCATAGTAGTATGAATAAAAGAAATGAATATTTGGGAAAAATAGCTAACTACGTAAGTGAATGGGTAGTGAAAAATAATTGAATAGAGTAGTTATAACTGGTTTGGAATAATTAAGCCCTTAGGTGATAATGTTACTTCGACTTGGAAAGCGGCTCACCTTTCCTCATACAAGAAAATTTGTTCCGTATATATAATAAACTCATTGGTGAAAGACAATCTTTATCTGATATAGTAGCAATAGTTGCTAAATGTTTTTAGGTTCAATATTCAGCAGATGTAAAATTTTGAAGTTGGCAGTTACTTATGGCAGTTTCAATTTTGTGTCTATTGGACATGTTAATTTTCTTGAAACAATTCTCAAAGAATGGAGTCAAGTTTTTGTTTTAATATTGCCAAACAATAATATTTGTAATCCCATTGTTTATCTTGATAAGGATACTAATGATTTTTTGAGCATGTGTAATGATTCTATTCAGAAAAAGAAGTTATTACCAATTGTTGATAGGGTTAATGCACTTTCTTTAGTGATTAAAAATAATCCCAAATTAATAGGTAAGGTACATATTGCGGTATTTTGTAGGCCAGATGCTAATATTTCTTTTTTTGATGCATGTTATCTAAAGAAAATTTTGATATCGTTTTTCCTCTAAATAACTCAACCAAATGGGATTCTTTAAAATATAAAAAAGGTAAATTGTAAAATGAAGTTGAACACTTGCCCTAATTAAAAAATGAAAAAAGTCCATTGGACTTCTTTGATAGAATGTAATTACCCAATCAATTCTAGAAAGAAGTTACCAATGAACTCGC
>NZ_JBXSQM010000011.1:0-72627 GCF_057063645.1 Lactobacillus sp. X-49 | reverse complement strand
TCTAGAAGGATTAGAGGGAGTGTTTACTGCAAGACCAAAGCTATTAAATTATCGAATGACAATCCATAGTGATCAAGGAATTCAATATCAATCTAATCCATATCGACATGCTTTACGAAAACATAAAGTATTTCAAAGCATGTCACGAAGAGCTACATGTCATGATAATGCAGCTATGGAAAGTTTCTTTCACATTATGAAAGTTGAAATGAATTATTTTACACATCACTTTGATACTAAGAAACAATTGGTTAAGGCGATGAAAGAATGGATAAGTTATTACAATGAAGATAGAATTCGGCACAAACTAAAAGGCTTAACTCCGATTCAATATCGGAATCAAGCCTTAAGTAAAATGATATAAAACTAACGTCCAGTTTTAGGGGTTAGCTTCAGATTTATTTTCTCAACGTTTTTTATTTATATATAATTTTGTCAAAAAACAGTCCTAAAAGTTATCTAACTTTCAGAGTAGACCTTTATTATCACAATGTTTTAGCCAAAATCATTGACCATTATAGTATTTACGTGGCAAGCGATCATCTAATAGACAGGCCACTTCATAATGAATCGAGTTAACATAATCGGCTGCTGCCTTAATATTGTTAGGAGCTTTAGGATTATTTGAAATGAGAACCACCTTTGTACCCACTGGCATTTCATGAGGCAATCGTACCATTAACTGATCCATGCAGACTCGTCCAACGATTGGACAATATTCATCCCCTACTTTAACTTTAAAGCCTTGAAATTTTCGAATAAAACCATCAGCATATCCTACTGGTACCGTGCCAATTAGTTGGTCACTCTCTGCAACATAGGTTGAACCATATCCTACTCCTTGATTTGCATGAATGGTATGTACCTGTACCAATTCACTTTCAAAAGAAAGAGCAGGTTTTAACTTGATTTTTACTGGCAAATCGGGACTGGTAGGATTAGATGAAGGATTCAAGCCGTAAATTCCAATTCCAAAACGAACCAAATCACTATGAATTCCCTTATCAAAGATACTTGCTGCTGTATTGTCAACATGAATCCACTTAGGTTTTAATTTAAGTAATTTTTTCAGATGATTGAACCGTTTGACTTGAGCCACAAAATAGGTGTCATCACTGCTATCGGCTGAAGCAAAATGAGTAAACATACCCTCAACAAAGAAGTTTGCATTATTTAACAAAAAATCATTAGCCGCAGTGAATTCTTCATCCTCACTAAAACCAATTCGACCCATACCAGAATCAATCGCCAAATGAATTTTAAGAACTAAATCTACCTTCTCTTTTAGTAAAAATTCTTCAGCATCTTTTAACCATGCCAAACTAGGAACTGCAAGCGAGATATTGTTAGCAGACGCAATCGGAGTAAATTGGGCTGGCGTTACCCCTAATACTAAAATTGGCTGCACAATACCCGCTCTGCGAAGCTCTAGTGCTTCATCCAAAAGCGCAACGCAAAAGCCACTTACTCCAACTTTTACTGCTTCTTGAGCAACTCTGACAGCACCATGCCCATATGCATTGGCTTTAACAACTGCGAACAATTTTTGTCTCGGTTCTAAATGTTTTATTTCTTCTTTAATATTTTGCCTTATAGCTGCCAAATCAATACAAACAGCAGCTGGACGATGTATTCCTGGAATCATGTTTATTTCTCCAATACAACTAATGTGACTATTTCATGATTATTATGTGTAATACTTGGCCATATCTTACCAGTAAATTTAGGTGACGTTGTTACTGGCTGCCCCACTTCATCCCATAAAGTTTCAACATCTTGTAAACCGATTTTCTTTCCCAAACCCGTGCCCATTGCTTTTGAAAAGGACTCTTTGATTGAAAATCGACCACCTAAATATTCAACTTTTCGTTTACCTTTCATTTTTTGATATTGCTCAAATTCTTTTGACGTTAATACCTTTTTAGCAAAATTATCACCCTTAGCAACAATTTTCGCAACGCGATCAACTTCTATGACATCGATGCCTACCCCAACAATCATTTAGTTACCTCACAATATTTATCTCATATGCTCAACTTATAATAAAAAAATCCGCTTGTCCATTGCTTCAATTCATTTTTAGCAAAAAAGTTAGTTTTTTGTATCGTTTTCTTTATTAATAAAGCACTTTTGTTTGTTAAATACCTCTCATAGAACTATATTTAAGATAATATCAGATTAGAGGTATTAAAATGATAAATTTATTAATTTTAGGAGCAAGTGGGCAAATTGCTCAACTGGTTGAAGAGTTATTGCATAAACATCAAGAAGTGAAAGTAACATACTATTTACGACACATAGACAAATTTCCTTCCGCACGTAAAGACTGGGGTACAATTATTCAAGGCGATGTAACAGACACTACTAAACTAACACTAGCAATGACTGACCAAGATATTATTTATGCCAATTTAGCTGGTAATAACATTGAACAGCAGGCGAAATCCACCGTTAAAGCTATGAAAAAGCAGCATATTAAACGTTTGATTTGGATTTCAACATTAGGTATTTACAACGAAGTGCCTGGAAAGTTCGGTAAATGGAATAATCAAATGCTTGGTGAAAGTTACTTACCCACCTATGCCGCAGCAGCCAAGGTAATTGAGAATAGCGGCCTTAACTATACTATAATCCGACCAGCTTGGCTACAGGACAAGGACGAAATTGATTATGAACTAACGCAAAAAAATGAGTCCTTCAAAGGAACCGAAGTGTCCCGCAAGAGTATTGCTAGCTTAATAACTGATCTTGTACTTAATCCATCTAAGCACGTAAATGAATCTTTAGGTGTTAATAAACCCAATACTGATGGTGATAAACCAAGTTGGTATTAATTAATAGTTATACTTAAATTTAAGAAATAATAAAAAGACGAGTCAATGACTCGTCTTTTTCATTCAATATAGCAAAGTTAATTTTTCTTGCTCTTAATTATAAAATTATGTCCACTGCTAGAACGATGTGGGTGATTCCCTCGGGAATGATCCCCACCACGGTAATTGCCGCGTCGATGATTACGATCACCACTATGATAATTGCCACGACCACGGTTTCTATTTCCACCGCGATAGCCTCCATTACCACCCTTATACGGCAAAGGCTTTTCTGAACTAATTTTGACTTCAACGTTAGAAGAATCTTTTGATAAGTTCTTTAAAAACGCTGAAACTAAGTCAATCGCCGAATAATTATCTAATAATTCACTTGCATCCTCAGTATATTTGGTTAGATCTTCTTTCAATAAATCTTCAATTTTAGATTTTGCAATTTTTAATTGACCACGAAGAGCTTGATCATCTGAAGGTGGACGCAATGGCGTCATTTTTTTCTTAGTTAATTGCTCAATTGTCCGCATATAACCAATTTCATTTGGCGTTACAAAAGTAATTGAACTTCCGTTTTGTCCGGCACGACCAGTACGACCAATACGGTGAACATATGAGTCTGGGTCCTGTGGAATATCATAGTTATAAACATGGGTTACTCCTGAAATATCCAAACCACGTGCAGCAACATCAGTTGCAACTAAGATATCCAATTTACCAGCCCGAAATCTTTTTAGAACACTAATTCTGCGCGCCTGAGATAAATCACCATGAATACCGGCGGCATTATACCCACGAGCCTGCAAGCCACGCGTAACTTCATCAACTCTGCGCTTAGTCCTAACAAAAATTACGGCTAAATCCGGACTTTCAACATCAATTAACCGGCACATAATGTCAAACTTTTCTGAATCCTTTGAGCGTACAAAATATTGGTCAATTAAATCAGCAGTTAACTCCTTGGCCTTAACTTGAACAATTTCAGGATTGTTCATAAATTTTTCGCTAATATTCAAAATTGGTTTTGGCATTGTCGCACTGAAAAGTAATGTTTGCTTGCGATTCTTTACATAGCTCAAAATGCTTTCAATATCCTGAATAAAACCCATATCAAGCATTTCGTCAGCTTCATCCAATACGATTGTGTTGACAGTCTCTAAATTAATGGTTTTCCTTTTTAAATGATCAAGTAAACGCCCAGGTGTACCCACTAAAATTGCAGGCACATGATTCTTAAGTGAACGAATTTGGCGACCAATATCCGCTCCACCATATACCACCTGAACACGTGCACGTTCATCTCGACCTAACCGAAACAACTCTTCTTGAGTTTGAATCGCTAATTCACGCGTTGGTTCAATAATTAATGCCTGAATCACTTTATCGTGATTATCTAAATTTTGCAAAATTGGCAAAGCAAAAGCGGCTGTTTTCCCAGTACCTGTCTGCGCCTGACCAATTACGTCCTTACCTGCTAAAGCAAGTGGAATTGTTTGTTCTTGAATGGGGGTTGCTTCCTCAAAGCCCGAACGTTTAATAGCCTTTAAAAGCTCATCATTTAATCCTAATTCCGAAAATTTCACTAAATTCTCCTTATCTAAGCCGCTCCACTACCTTTTCAAGGTGCATACCATGTGATCCTTTAAGGACAACAATGTCATGCGGCTTAATATCATTTTTCAAATCAGCAATCATATGCTGCATTTGATCCTGTGGGTAATAATGTAAATATTCTAACCCATATCTATCTTTTAATGCATCAGCTAAGTACTTCATTTCTGAGCCAAACAGATACACTTCGTTAATCACTTGTGGGTCAAGGCAATCAGCAAGTTGGGCATGTAAATCCGCCGAACGTTCTCCTAATTCAAGCATGTCCCCTAAAACGGCAATTCGACGACTTCGTGGTGTAATTTGAATTTGACCAAAACTAGCTAGTACAGCCCGAACAGCTGTCGGATTTGAGTTATACACATCACTCATGATATCTTCTCCGACATCACCTTTTTCCCACTCCATTCGATTAGCAGTTGGAGTAAAACTGGCTAAAGCTGCTGCAATTTCTTCATCTTTTTCACCAAAATGTTTTCCAACACATAACGCTGATAGTGCATTAGAAACATTATGCTTGCCAATCATTGGGATTGTGAACTTACAGTCAGAATCATTAATCATAAAGCTAGCATGATGTTTATAGCTTCTAAACTCCGTTGCATAAACACTATCAGTTTTGGCAAAACCAAAGGTAACCTTTGATTGATGAATTTTTTGAGCACGATCACATAAAAGAGGTTCATCACCATTATAAATTAATTCCCCATCTTCACGTAAGAAGTCAGTAATTTCCATTTTGGCATCTGCTATTGCTGCACGTGAACCAAGAAATTCAATATGTGCCTCACCAATCATTGTAATTACAGTTACATCAGGATGAGTTAATTCGCTTAAATGATGCAATTGCCCAGAATGATCCATTCCCATTTCTAATACCAATATTTCTGTATTAGGTTTCATTTCTAAAATAGTCATTGGAACTCCAATTTCGTTATTAAAATTGGCAGCAGTTTTATGAACATTAAATCTTTTAGCCAAAACAGCAGCAGTCATATCCTTTGTCGTTGTCTTACCATTTGATCCGGTAATACCAACAACCGTGGGATTAACTTTATTAAGGTAATATTGTGCCAGTTTTTGCATACTATCCAATGGGTCCTCAACCTCTAGAACTGCAATACTGGTTGGCTTATCAGGATGTCCTTTTTCCCATAGTGTAGCACTTGCACCATTGTTAATCGCACTATTGATAAAATCATGACCATCGCGTTCCCCCTGTAAAGGAACAAATAAACCACCTGGCACGATTTTTCTTGAATCAAAGGCTACGGAAGTAATAATAGTTTGATCGTCGCCCTCACAGGTTGAATTAATTGCCTTGGCAATTTCTGCCAGTTGCATTTTCATCGATTTTTCTCCTAGCTAAAAAGAAATTTGCGTAAAGCAGACGCTGTATATAGTATAACAGCTAATTCAGCTTTACATAAAAAAGCAGCCCCAATGGGACTGCTTCCACCAGATAAAAGATACTACTTTTCGTTCATACCATACTTCTTGTTGAACTTTTCGATTCGACCGTCTGCCTGCGCAAACTTTTGCTTGCCAGTGTAGAAAGGATGCGAATCAGATGTAATTTCAACCCGAATCAATGGGTATGTCTTACCTTCGTAATCTACAGTTTCCTTTGACTTTAATGTTGAACCAGCTACAAACTTAGCTCCTGTAGCTGAATCCATAAAGACAACTTCTTGGTACTCTGGATGAATGCCTTGTTTCATTTTTATTACTCCTTTGCCATGACTTTATTGCAAGTCATAGATTAATCGATTAACGTTTAATACAATACCATTTTCAGCTAATAAATTCAAGTAATAATAATTAAATGCAGTAATTATCCACAAATTACTATTTCGCTTTCCTTATTACTCTAAGCTTGAGACTTTTCTTTTATCGTTTTAGCCGATTGCTCAAGTAATTTTTCTTCTTCAGCAGTTAAGCGTAATTCGACTTTTGCCACAACTCCATCCCGACCCACAATTACCGGATAAGACATGTATGTACCATATTTTTCTTGATAGCTGGAAATCGGTAATTCGCTTCGAGAATCAGCTAAAATTGCCCGTACAATTCTGACAGCTGCAGCAGAAACCCCAAAGTTGGTGTAATGCTTGCCATTAAATACGGTAAAACCACCAGATTTAATCTCATCATCTAGATCAGTGGGATTCCATGACTCCGCTTTTGCCAACTCACTGATTGGTTTTTCCAGAACCTTAACCGTTGACCAAGCATTAAATTGCGAATTACCATGTTCACCTAATGTAAAGCCAGAAACTGATCGCGGATCAACGTTAAATTTCTTCGCAACGACTTTCTTCATTCTAGCAGTATCCAATAACGTACCAGTTCCTAAAACGTGCTCTTTGGGTAAGCCAGTTAATTGCTGATAAAGATTTGTAATGGCATCAACAGGATTCGAAATTACTAGCAAAATGCCATTAAATCCACTCTTTTTGATTGATTCAGTAATTGGACGTAACTGCTTTTTATTATATTCCAATTCCTCGAATCGATCGCCTTTAGCTTCAAGAGAAATTTTTCCCAAAGTACTAATCACAATTTGAGCATCTTTTAAAGCGGTATAATCGTTCATAATTAAGTTAATATGGTTAGGCAAATTAGCCATTGCATCTTCAAAATCAACCACATCTGCTTCAAGTTTTTCCTGATTGACATCTATCATTACCAAGTCATTAACAAGGCCTGAAACAATTAATTCATGTGCAATAGTACAACCAACATGACCATCACCAATAATTCCAATTCTAGTTGTCATAATAATTATCCTTTCTGACTTAAAAAAATACTACTTGACCTGTTCAAATTCCTTACGATAGGGAATAGCTGGTTGAGCGACCTTACCCGCCAGAAGCCGAATAATGTTCTTTTGCGTGAATGGTTTCTCCAAGTTGGACCATTCGCTCCACTCTAAGGTTAGTATCAAGGTTAATACTTCCAATTTTTGTTACCTTATTCATTTTGCTCCCTCTAATATCTAAGAAGAAATGTGAATTAATTCTCTATCTAACAAAATGATAGCACAATAACTAATGCTTTCAATATCACTGGTAATTGTTTTCAAGAACTTATTAAATTCAATAATATCTCACTATCTTACTTTTTATTTTGTAAGGCTTGGCATATAATTTAAGTTAATCATTTTAATTTAATAAGGTAAAACAATGAAAAGACAACTAAACTTTTTCGCTGCCCTAGCCACTGTCATGGGAACCATGATCGGTGGCGGTGCTTTTTTTAAAATTGCTAACATATCGACACTTACGCACAATGCTTGGCTGAGTATTCTTGTATGGCCACTTGCTGGCTTTATTACATTGATGGCTGGCCTTAGTATTGCTGAACTGGCAGCAATTTTCTCAGAAGACGGCGGACCAGTTAAGTATCTTGAAAAAATATATGGTCCTCAAATTGGTTTCCTGTTTGGTTGGTCATTAATTATCATTTACTATCCTGCTAATATCGGTGCTCTCTCCATTGTGTTTGCAACACAATTAGAGGAATTTCCAAGTTTTAAAAATTTTCCAATTACAGGCATTGCACTTATTGTCATGCTTATAATTTTACTAATTAACTGGTTAGGATCAAAGTTAAGTGGACAAGTACAAAAGATTGCTTTAATAATTAAGTTGATTCCAATTGTTGCAATCATTGTTCTGGCAATCTTTAATAGTCAGAATCAACTAGCTCTAGCTCCTAAACCACAAATCTCATCCGCCAGAGGTGCAGCTGCCTTTGGTCAGGCTTTGCTTGCGGTATTATTTGCTTACGACGGTTGGCTAAGTATTGGCAATCTTGCTAGTGAAATTAAAGATCCAGCGAAAACTCTTGCCAAGGCTATCATTTGGGGATTATTTGGCGTAACTGTTATTTACACTTTACTTAACTGGAGCTTTATTAAAATTGTTCCTTGGAATCAAATTGTTGGTAATCAAGCAACTGCACTTCTGACTTCTCAAAAATTATTTGGAAATTTCGGCAGCATCATTATTAGTGCTGGAATTCTCGTTTCAATCTTCGGAGCAATTAACGGTCATTTGCTGTTAGGTTCAAGATTACCGTACGTTTTAGGTAAGGAAGGCAAATTGCCTGGTTCAAAATTCTTTGGTCAGCTTAACAAACAGACATCGGTTCCGACCAACAGCATGCTTTTTGAATGTGTTATTGCAACCATCATGATTTTTTCGGGAACCTTTGATTCGTTAACGAATATGTTAGTTTATGTTTCATGGATTTTTTCAATCTTATTGTTCATCGGTGTTTTGATTTTAAGACGAAGACAACCAGACTTAAAACGACCTTATAAAACGCCTTGGTATCCATTGCCACCAATTCTAGCAATCTGTGGTGCTCTGTTTATTGTTATTAGTACTACGCTCACCCAACCATTCTTAGCGCTAATTGGTATTTTGTTAACTTTAAGTGGGTGGCCAGTCTATCTTTATGTTCAACATCAAAAACAGTAATAAAAAATGATTTATCAATTGATAAATCATTTTTTATTAACTCCTTATTTACACATTTTTAAAACCAGCCAATATTGAATTTAATAGTATAATTGTAGGAGAAAAGAATGGACATTATTACAAAAGACAATTTAACCAATTTTAAACTACTTAAAAAATATTATGAAATAAGTACCAATCAAAGCTTCACCAATGATGAAACTATCAACCAAGCAATTCATGAAGTCTATTTAAAGGACCACATAAATTGGCAAAGTATTTATAAATTTCAAGTTGCTAGTTACTGCGTTCATACTGAAACAAACATTACTGTCAGCATAAATAGGCAACATGAATATGATCAATTGGCCAAGGAAATCCATAATTATTATCAAAATGTACGATCAACAACTATCATTAATTTAATCTTAAAAGCTAACCTCAAGCAGTTTCAAACTCAATTGGACCTAATGGCTAATCAATGGGTCAAAAAGTGGTTGAAAGCATGTGATAGGGTAAAAATTAATCCCTGGGATATTGATTTCAAATTATGTTATGTTGCAGATTCTTTGAAATATACAGATAAGTCAACTGATCACTTGAAATTGTTTTTTAATTACATTAACGGCACACCTAAAGCCAGTTTAAATAAATTTAATTTTAGTGGCAAAACATGGAATGAAAAAAGAGCTGACTGTGATAAAGAAGCTTTTCCCATTTATAAAATACTTAATTGGCAAGAGACAGTTGGCGATCAACTGCGTGGTGATACAATGAATTCTTTTGCTACTACTTTCAAGCACCTTACTAAAAAAAGTCAAGTCATGACCAAAAAAGAACTCGTTGATTTTTTGAAAATCCATTCTAAAGATAGCAAAACTATTGACTCCTTGATACAAAATATCGAATATTTTGCTTGCTTAACTCATTCAATCGGTAACTTTATAGTTTTGCCATCTTGGATGCAAAATCGAGGTATCGCAAATGATATTAAAGATTACTGGGACCTTACTTTATTAACCTTATTTAAATTTTTTTACCAATCAGATTATACCAATTCTGCTTGGCGGACATTTATCAATAAATACTATTTACAACCATTTGTAGATCAAAAATATGCTCCCCAAGAACTATGGAACAATCATTTTTTTAATGATGTCCTACCTAATCATCTTTCTGATTATAAACAATTTTATTCACAAGTAAATCCCCTTATTAAAGAGAGAGGAAAGTGGATTACAAAAGTGCTATGCGAAAAACTCAACTTAACAACTTTAAATTTTTATCGTAAAGCTTTAAAACAAAAAAACGCAATTAAGTTCTATAATGAGCTGTTGCCCAATTTTTAACAATTTAAAATAATTTATTAATCATGCAAATTACCGATTTTACCTAGCAAAATCATTTAGAGCAAGCTGAACATACTACTTTTACGAAAATGGAAGTAGTACATCATTCATTTTACACCGTACTGGATTAGCTAATGAAGAGTTTCAAAACCTGGAAGACAATTAGGTGTAGTCTGCTAGATAATTGGAATCTTTGCCACTTACTAGGCTTTTATCTATTCACTTAATGGCAGATAAAGGTTATTTTTGTTACTATCACTTTTATTCCCATTCAATGGTTGAAGGCGGCTTACTCGTTACATCATAAACGACGCGGTTAACGTTATCAACTTCGTTAATAATTCTAGTTGAAACTTTTTGCAAGACATCCCACGGCAAGCGCGCAAAATCAGCTGTCATTCCATCAATCGAAGTTACGGCTCGAATGCCAATCGTATAGTCATAAGTACGACCGTCACCCATAACCCCAACCGATTTAATTCCTGGTAAAACCGTGAAGTATTGCCAAACTTCTTCTTCCAGACCTGCCTTTTTAATTTCAGCACGCAAGATGGCGTCGCTCTCACGCACTAATTCTAATTTAGGCGCAGTAACTTCACCCAAGACCCGAATACCAAGACCGGGACCAGGAAACGGCTGGCGCCAAACTAAGTCATGTGGAAGCCCTAATTCCTCACCGAGCTGACGCACTTCATCCTTAAATAATTTTCGTAATGGTTCAATTAGCTTAAAGTGCATATCCTGAGGCAACCCACCCACATTATGGTGGGATTTAATTGTTTGTGCTGTATTAGTACCGCTTTCAATTACGTCAGTATAGAGCGTTCCCTGCGCCAAAAAGTCAATATCATGCATCTTTTGCGCTTCTTCATTGAAAACTTCAATGAATTCCTTACCAATAATTTTGCGCTTTTGTTCGGGATCAGTTACGCCTTTTAATTTAGCCAAAAAACGCTCTTGGGCATTTACCCGCACGATGTTCACACCTAAACCGCGATTCAAAGTAGCCATCACTTCGTCGCCTTCATTTTTGCGCAACATCCCGTGATCAACAAAAATGGCAGTTAATTGATCACCGATTGCCTTATGTAACAAAGTAGCTGTGACACTAGAGTCCACTCCACCAGATAAGCCTAATATTACCTTTTTATCACCAACTGTTTGCTGAATATTGGCAATTTCCAGCTCAACAAAATCAGCCATTGACCAATTAGATTGGGCTTTGCAGACCTTAAAAGCAAAATTACGCAAAATATTTAAGCCATATTCGGTATTGCGAACTTCAGCGTGAAATTGAATGCCATAAAACTTGCTTTGTTCATTAGCAATTGCCGCAATCGGACAATTTTTACTTGAAGCAATCGTCTTAAAACCACTTGGAGCCTGCTTAACTAAATCACCATGACTCATCCAAACATATTCTTTTTTGGGTAAACCATTGAACAAAATGGAATTAGTATCTTCAACTTGAATATTAGCCTTACCATATTCAGAACTGGTAGCTTTTTCAACTTTACCATTTAAATAATACGACATTAATTGCATCCCGTAGCAAATCCCCAAAATAGGAATTCCTAATTTGAAAATTTCAGGATCAACTTTAAGAGCATTCTTATCATAAATACTGTTGGGGCCACCTGAAAAGATAATTCCTTTGGGATTAATTTGCTTAATCTTTTCTAAGCTAAGATCATGAGGCAATAGTTCGGAATATACACCAAAATCACGCAAGCGCCGAGTTATTAATTGATTATATTGACTACCAAAATCTAAAACAATAATTTCATCAAAATTATGAAGATCTTTTCCCACTGCCATAATGCTCCTTCTCTAATCACACAACAAATCAAATAAACTTTACTAATAATTGCTATTTTGGTCAACTGTTTTTTATCCAGTAATTAAAATTATACGAATTATATCTTATATATGTATAATATAATTCGCTTTTAAAAAATAAAAATAAGCTTGCACATCTGTTTTGAGTTTGCTAAAATTCATTACACAAGTAATTATAAATCTATATATTGTCGTAATCAGGTCGGCAGTTTCTACTCAGAACCGTAAATTCTGAACTATGGGTTAAACAATTTCAATAGCTTTTTGCTATTTTAAGAGGCTTTTTTACCATAGATACTGGTAGAAAAGTCTTTTTTGTTCTAGGAGGAAAGTCATGAATTTGTTAGAAGAGCGTATTCGCCAGAATGGCGAAATTTTACCCGGCAATGTGTTAAAAATCAACTCATTTTTAAATCATCAAGTTGATCCAGAATTAATGATGGCCGTCGGCAAAGAATTCGCTAAATTATATAATAATACTGGCATTACCAAAGTTTTAACTTGTGAAGCTTCTGGAATTGCTCCAAGTGTGATGACAGCTTATGAATTACACGTTCCAATGGTTTTTGCCCGTAAGAAGAAGCCTTCAACACTCAATGATGCTGTTTACTGGGCCGATGTCTATTCATACACTACCAAAAAGGTAAATCAAATTTGTGTGGAACAAAAATTTTTAAGTAAAAATGATCACTTATTAATTATTGACGATTTTCTTGCTAACGGTGAAGCTGTTAAAGGTATGATAAATATTGCTAACCAAGCTCAAGCAAAAGTTGTGGGAATTGGTGTTGTTGTTGCTAAATCATTTCAAGGTGGTAGTCAATGGATCAAAGATCATGGTTACCGCTTAGAGGCTTTAGCCAATATTTCTAGTTTAGCTAATAATCATGTGCAATTTGTAGGAGAAGAATAATGGATCAAAGAGAAGTTAGTCATCAAAAAGCGGCAGTTCTTGGATTACAACATTTACTGGCCATGTATTCTGGCGCAGTTGCAGTTCCATTATTAATTGGTACTGCATTAAAATTTAGTCCTGAACAAATGACTTACTTGGTTTCCATTGACATTTTTATGTGTGGACTTGCTACACTTTTACAATTAGTGACTACCAAATTTTGGGGTATTGGTTTTCCTGTGATTTTAGGTTGCGCTATTCAAGCAGTAGCTCCTTTACAGATGATTGGTCATAAATTTTCAATCAACAACATGTATGGGGCCATTATTATTGCTGGCATCTTTGTAATTTTAATTGCAGGACTTTTTGCCAAAATCAAAAAATTCTTTCCCCCTGTTGTCACTGGTACCTTAATTACCACAATTGGTCTAACCTTAATACCAGTTGCCATTCAAAATATGGGCGGTGGTAATGCTGCTGCTAAGAATTTTGGCAGTAGTCAAAATTTATTACTTGCCTTTTGCACCATGTTCATTATCTTAGCTTTAGAAATTTGGACAAATGGCTTTTTACAGTCAATTTCAGTTTTAATAGGATTAATTAGTGGAACGCTTATTGCTGCTTGCTTAGATCGAGTTTCATTTACACCAGTAATCGCAGCATCTTGGTTTCATTTACCACAACTTTTTTACTTTGGGACGCCTCATTTTGAATGGTCTTCAAGTTTGACAATGATCATCATTGCCTTAGTTTCAATGGTTGAATCAACTGGCGTCTTCTATGCCACGGGTGATTTAATCAAGCATCAAGTTTCAGAAGAAGATCTTAAAAAAGGCTATCGGGCAGAAGGTATCGCCCAAATTTTGGGTGGTTTATTCAACGCTTTTCCTTACACTACCTTTTCCCAAAATGTTGGACTTTTACAGTTGTCAGGCATTAAAACTAAGCGACCAATTTATTGGGCCGCTGGATTGTTGATGACGATGGGGCTACTACCCAAAATTGGCGCTCTCGTCACCATTATTCCAACACCAGTATTAGGCGGTGCCATGCTAGTAATGTTTACCATGATTGCCGTTCAGGGCATTAAAACTTTAGTCCAAGTTGATTTAAGTAATAACCATAATATTTTAATTATTGCTATTTCAGTTGGCCTAGGACTAGGTGTTACTATTTATCCACAATTTTTCCACAATTTACCTGCAACTATTCAACTTTTCCTAAATAACGGTATTGTGATTACCAGTCTATCGGCTACTATTCTGAACTTACTGCTCAATGGTGCTAAGTCCGAAAACAGTTTGACTGCTAACCAAATTTAGTCACATCATAGTAAAGTAAAATAGTACTCTTGTTCTATTATAGGGAGTGAAGTTAACGCCCAGAGTTAGACGCTAACATTATTTCATTTTCGTTAAGGCCGTATTCCGATATTCAAGCGGGGTGCGGTCTTTTAACGTGTACCTAATGCTAGTTTGATTGTAGTATTTGATCCACTTTTCGATGACCTCCGGCAATGCCTTTTAATTTCCATTACTAGTTACCATAGACAAAAAGAATTATAATTTCTCCTAAAAACCAACCATTTTTTTGCAATTAATGTCCATTTTTTAATACAATATACCTTAAGAACTTTGAAAGGACAATATTTATGAAAAAAGCAGAATGTACAACCATTCTTGTTGGTAAAAATGCCAGTATTGATGGTTCAACCATGATTGCCCGCAGTGAAGATGGTGGTAGAACCATTATTCCAGAAGGGTTTGAAGTTATTACCCCTGAAAAACAACCTAAACACTATGAAAGTATCATCAGCCATCAAAAAATTGATGATGAAGACTTACTAGATAACCCGTTGCGCTATACTAGCGCACCAGATGTTTCAGGCGAAAGTGGTATCTGGGCTGCTGCTGGAATTAATTCAGCTAACGTTGCCATGACCGCCACTGAAACGATTACTAGCAACTCTCGTATCCAAGGAATTGATCCTTTACTACGTAAAGGTGGCTTAGGCGAAGAAGACTTTGTTACTTTGACTTTGCCTTACTTACACAAGGCTGTCGATGGAGTTAAACGAGTTGGTTATTTACTTGAAAAATATGGTACCTATGAAATGAATGGCATGGCTTTTGCTGACCACGATGAAATCTGGTACCTTGAAACAATTGGTGGTCACCACTGGATTGCCCGCCGAATTCCTGACGATGCTTACGTAGTTGCTCCTAACCGCTTAAATATTGATGAATTTCATTTTGGTGAAGAAGGCTTTATGGCCGATGAGCAGTTAGAAGATCTAATTGCCGCCTACCACTTAAATCCTGATCGTGAAGGTTATAACATGCGGCATATCTTTGGCAGCTCGACTATCAAAGATGCTCATTATAACAATCCTCGTGCGTGGTATGTACATAATTATTTTGATCCAGAATTTGGTGGCACACCAAGCGATCAAGATCAACCATTTATTTGCCATGCTAATCGTAAAATTAGTATTGAAGACATTAAGTGGGTTGAAAGCTCACATTACCAAGATACACCATATGATGTGTATGGTGATCAAGGTACACCAGAACAAAAGAAAGCTTTCCGGCCAATTGGTTTGAACCGGAACTTTGAAACTCATATTTTGCAAGTAAGAAATGATGTTTCTGAAGAATTAGCCGGTGTGCAGTGGCTTTGCTTTGGACCAAATACTTTTAACAGTATGGTGCCATTCTATACCAACATTAATGACACACCAGCTTCATTTAAGACCGGATCAAAATTTGATTTGAAGAAAATCTTCTGGCTTAACAAGTTAACTGCTCAACTTGGCGATACTAACTTTAAAGTATACGGTGAACTTGAAACTGATTTTGAACAAAAATCATTAGCTGAATGCCATTTCATTCAACACGAAACGGATGCTAAGGCAAAAAATCTTACAGGCGAAACGGCTACAGAATTATTAACTGCCGCCAATCAAAAGATGGCTGATCAAGTTTACAATAATACCATTGAATTACTTGGCAATATGGTCAATGAAGGTCATTGCTTAATGAACTTGAAGTTCGATTTATTAGATTAAATTTAAAAATAAAAGCGGTAAGTTAAAACAACTTACCGTTTTTGAATGTGGTTTTATTTATAATCCTTTGCATTTACTATAGCCCGTCTTGCTTACATGCAATTTTTACTACTTAAATGCGGTTTTATTAGCCAATTTACTAAGGAATTGCAGGAACATAGTTACTTACCTACTATAACAGTTGTTAGAAATAATTTACTCGTCAATTTTTGTAAATTTAGTTTCTAAATATTTGCTTCTGATTTTAATTAAAATTCTTCATCTTCAACAAGTGATGAATCTTTACAGTAACGATAAATTCCTGTTTTACCTGCCTCAACTATCATATCGATTAATTTTGAAGAAGATACTTGACTCCGGTTAATGAAAAGTTCTAGTAACATTGGAATATTGACTCCTGTTATAATTTCCATATTAGGATATTTTTCTACTAACTTAATCAGCATGTTAAAGGGGGTTCCCCCTTTTAAATCGGTTAAACAAATAATAGAATTAGAAAGTAAGCCAATTTTTTGATCTAAATCATTTAGCAAGTCGTCTAGTTCTTCACCCATTTCAAACTTAACAGTTTGACAATTATCCTGTTTTCCACAAATCATTTCTGCAGACTTGAGTAATTCTGTTGCAGAATTTCCGTGTGTACAAATTAAAACTCCTGTCATTAACTCAAAACCACCTAACATTAATAATCTAAAGCACGATAGTAACGTCGAATGTCCATTGGGTGTCGATTAATGTGTTCAATATGAACATCAATTCGGTTATTAATTGCATGGAAAACAAATGGTGATAAAGCTCCCCGATATTTTTCAGAGAAGCCAAGCAAATCATAATCCTTAGAATCAATGATCGTGTAATTTCCACAAATTTCTGGTAAAAAGTTGGCTACTCGTTCACTAAGTGGGCGCTGAGAATCTTCTTCTACATACACAGTAACAGGGGTATCACGATCAACCACTTCAAACATACCATGGAAAAATTCAGCAGCTTCAATAGCACGAGTTCTAATCCAATGTTGTTCTTCCCAGTAGCACATTGCATATGAGTACGTTGCTCCCCATTGGTTTCCTGCACCAACAAAGTAATGAATTTTGTCATCATGGTGCTTTTCAGCGAATTCTTTTGCAAAGTTATCAGCTTTTACACCAATTTCAGCAATATCTTCTGCAAAATGATCATCCATCTCTTGGTAAAATTCATTGTAATCAGAAAATTCACCATTCAAATACATTAAGCGATCTCCTACCATAAAAAATTTTAATTGTTCATTTTCGGGGTAAGAGATACAATATGTCAAACTGGAAGCAAGTTTTGCCTTTGGATCATCCATGAAACCCAAAATAGTAGCACCAACTTCATTTAACTTCTTAACAGCTTCAACCATTTCTTTCGTATTTCCAGTGACTGATGAAATAATTACTAATGTTTTATCAGTAATACGCTTGTTACCAGTAACCAAATATTCAGCAGCATTTTGGTAAAAAGTTTCTAAAGCACTTTTTTCTTTCATATGAATGTTGGCCTGCATTCCAGATGCATAGGTCCCACCAATTCCCAGCCAGCAAATATTTGAAATACCCTTTTCAAACAATGGATCAACTATTTCGTTAATTTTACTTCTCAAATTAAGAGCACCATTCATACTATCAATTAATTTTTGCTTATTAAATTTACGCATTTTTTCTCTTTCTTTAAACTTTAACTGTTATTAACTAAAACTTATATTTTCGACGCCGTAATTTCATCAAAATCCGAGTAAGCTGAATGTTGTAAATCATTGCCCTTTATTTTTGACAACCGATAGGCCAATAAATGTATTGGAACGGTCATAAATAACGCAACCAATAACTCGTCAGTTTTGACTTTGAGACTTAAATCATGACTTTTTTTATTTTTAGCATCATCTGCATAAATTGAATATACGTAATCAACATGCTTATTTAAAAACTGTTTCAGCAAGTCTGCACGCTTTTGTAATTTTCCGTTAGGCTCTAGGCAAATTATGAAGTCGTCAGGCATTAATCCTAAATACGGTCCATGCATATACTCCTCTAATTCTTTTCCCCATGAACTGATTCGCACAGCTTCAGTAATCTTAGTTTCTCCTTCGCGGCTTATACCATAGGCCGAACCATATCCAATGAATATCAATCGCTTAGCAACAGCAAACTCATTTAAATGCTGATCAACCCATTTACTTGCACATTCAATAACATTAGGCATCTTCTGCACGATTTTCGAAATTTCTTTAAAATATTGCTGATAATCCTCAACCGTAATTTTTCTAGTCGCTTTAGCAATTGTTAGTGCAAACAATAATAGATCCAAAATTTCAACGCTATAACCTGCACTAACATAAGGCATTTCTTCAACTGGCATTCCCATCCTCAGAATGTTTTGACCAACCTTAGCAACTGGGCTATCAAACTCACTTGTTAGTGTAAATACTTTATGCCCTGCGTCTTGCAATCGTTCAACAAGTTTAACCACTGAATAACTATGTCCCCCCTGTGAAATAGCGATACACAGGGTATTTTGCTTAACATTCAACAGATAATTCTCGGAAATAGATGGTTCTTCAATCTGAACAGGCATTTCCAATACTTTACTCATAAAAGGTAAGGCACCGTATGCAGCGTTTGAGCTCGATCCCGTTGCGTATATTACAACATTATCAATATTATCCAACTCGCCTTTAGAAAATTGATTACCAAAGAGGCTTTGATAATTATCTAAAACATTTTGATAATATTCAGGCTCTAAGTTGACATAATCTTCTATATTTTTCACCAATATACTCCTTAAAATATTAGCCTAATAAACCAGACCAAGCACCAAAAATACCGATAGCCGCAATCAATAGTAAAATATATTGTGACTTCCAACCTTTTCGGTCTAGCCAAAAGATAAATAAAGTAAATAACAGCGGCAAAATCCCTGGTACAATACCATCACAAATTTTTTGGACAGTTGTTGCTTCGGCGCCACTACCAATTTTCAACGGCATCTTTAAAGTAACCATTGACGCTACCATTGCACCTACTACAGCTAAGCCTAAAACTGATGCACCGTAGGTTAATTTATCCATTAGACCTGTTTTTTGAATTTTATCGATAAAAGATGAACCAACGTTGTAGCCAATAAATAAGCCGTAATACCGTGTTAAAAGAGCAGGAATATTAAAAATTAGCAAAAACAAAATTGGTCCTAGTATATTTCCTTGCATCGCTAGTGAAGTACCAATACCAGTTGCAATTACACGCAAAGTACCCCAAAAAAACGAATCACCGATACCACTCAAAGGTCCCATTAATGCAACTTTTATGTTATTGATTGATGCATCATCAAATTCAGGATCAAGCTCATTCTGTTCCTCCATTGCAATCGATATTCCTAATGGAAAAGTACTCAGCCAAGGAGTAACATTATAAAACTCGAGGTGACGCTGATAAGCAGCCTTAAGCTTTTCTTTATTATTACCATAAATTTTGCGTAGCGCTGGAACCATTGAATAAGCATAGCCTAAATTCATTTGTCTCTCATAGTTCCACGCCCATTCCATTGTAAATGAACGCCAAAAGGTTTTCATTAAGTCCCTTTTCGTGAGTAACTTAGAATTCTTCATCTTCATAGTCAATGCCTCCATCTTCTACACTTGTTTTGTTATTATTTGTGGTCATGTTTACAATTGGCTTACCATTAAATGCGGAATAACCAGTTAAGATTAGAGCTAAACAAGCACCAAAAATGGCTACTCCTGTAACAGAAATCTTGAGGTAAACTGCTAATGCAAACCCAATAATAAAAAAGGTTGCGTTTTTCTTATTGATCATCATCTTCATCAAAAGAGCAAACCCATAAGCTGGAAGTAATCCCGTCGCTATTCCTAACCCATTAATAATAAACTGGGGAATAGCATTTAGAATTACTTTAATTACAGGACTGCCCAAAATATAAGAAATTCCAACTACAAGACCAATTGGTAAGTTAACTGAGAAAAAGCCTCCAAGTACATTCATTCGACTGACTCCGCTACCATCACTAAGTTCTGCATAGTGATCAGCGCGGTGAACAAAATATGGCAAAATAAAGATAAAACACAAGTTTTTAATAACTAAAACTAATGAGGCAATTGGAATACCAAGTGTTAGGGCAACTGCTGTACTTTTTCCTGCACCAATAGCAAAGGCCGTTCCTAAAACACTACCAGAAATAATTTCGGGAGGAATCGCTGCACCAATTGAAAATGAACCAACAAAAGCAAGTTCCAAAGTTGCTCCCATAATAATTCCTTGTTGCAGGTTTCCAAGCACCAAGCCGGTCAAAGTACAGGTAACAAGCGGTCTTGATAACATCGATGAACCTAGAAAGTACTCACCATTTCCTAACATTGCAATCAAAGCTAAAATAATTGCCGTTAAATAAACATTCATAACTTAGCCCCCAATTTTTACTTATTAAATTTTTGTCTATCGTCACTTGGGACTTGTTGAATCCAAACGTCCACTCCACTATCTTCTAGTTTTGCAAGCTGATCGGCTTCTTCAGAAGTTAAGTTAATAGTTTTGGAATAGTTTTTAGTTCCTGGTCTCGGCTTGGTTCCACCCAAATTTAATGACTTAATCTTACTTTTGGTTCCTTCGATTAATTTAAAAGCATCTGCTACAGATTCAACCACGATAAGAATTTTGTACTTATCAGTTACCCCCGAATTAATTGCTTTGATACTATCATCAACCGACTTCATTACTAACTTTGAATTGTCAGGTTTAGCTAATCGAATAGCAGACTTTCGAAAATCATCTTTAGCAACATCATCATTTACCACAAAAATTGTGTTTACATCTAGACTATTAAACCATGAAACTGCAACTTGACCATGAACTAGTCGGTGGTCGACTCTTACAAGCTTAATCATTATTTATTATTCCTCCACTAATTAAAAATCGATTGAGTACTTTGTAGTTAAAGCATCCTGTAACCTGTACTCAACAGCTACAATTTTGCCACGTTTAGTTGAAAAAAGATTGGTAGTTTTAAAAATAGGACCCTGCTTCTTAATTTTAAGCTGCTTAGCAATCTCATCGGTTGCTTTAATAAGCTGTAATTCTTGCAACAAATTTGCTGGTCTCAGTTTTCCTGAACCAACTGCCTCAATAATCGACATTACTTTTAAACAACTTGGATCAAACCCAGGAAATAACACCAAAGGGAGCAATAGTTTTTCCCACGTTAGCCGATCATTTATTACAGTAATAAATGAAATGTAGTATAAAAGTTCATTAGAACTAATATGAAAAATATTTGCGTAATAGTAGCCAACTAATCTTAAATAACTATCTTTGAATTTTATCATATCTGAAGAGCCAATATATGATGGTTTAATAACACCGGTCATCTCTAAAATATTTTGCTTAGAAATTACTGGAGCTACAAACAATCCGCTTCCTTTTTTTCTAATCACCTTGTTTTCGGCTACCAGTTGATCAACAGCTTTCCGAACTGTTATCCTACTAACTTTATAACGATGTTGTAGTTCAGCTTCAGTGGGTAAACTACTTCCTGGTGGATAATCACTTTTACTTATCATTAATTTTAAATCAGTATAAATTTCCTTAAAAAGCAATATTAATCCTCTCGATAATCATAAATATTGTTTGCATTAAAATGATATTTAAAATAACTACCAATCAAATATTGTGTAGTGGTTTCAAGTGGCTCATCATTATCTAAATAATTAAAACTATCAACCTTATAAAGGGGCATGTTTTTCTGTATTTTTAGTATTTTACTGATTTTTTTATCAGCTAGGCAACAAGTAATATTTTCTTTACCATAAGTGGGCTTAATTCCGTACTTCTTCTGCAATAATTTATACAAAGATATGTTAGTAAAATCAACTTGGATTAAGTCTGCAAATTTTGCCTGATCAAAATAGACAATCTCGTAAGTAATTGGCTTACTTTTTCTCATGCGCATACGCTCTATTTTGATTAATTTATTAGTCTCTAAACCAAAAAAATTCTGCAAATTAATGGGTAAAGCGATTATTGTAGTTAATAAATGTACTATTGCTACCGAATCATCATTTAATTCACTTGACATTGATTTCATGCCGAGCATATTAATGTCAACTTTGGTATTTTTTACTATTCCCGTCCTTTCTTTAGACGAAATTAAATCTTCACTTTTTAATTTATCTAATGAATGCAAAACCGCATTCCGACTAATTCTTAATTTATCAGCAATCTCTCTTTGAGATGGCAAAACCTTGATATCAGGCTTAAAGCTAATTAAATCTTGAAGATACTCCTGTGCTTGAACGGCAGCACTTCTTTCTTTATATTCCATTTTATTTATTGGTTCTTTTTTTTAACTTGGTGTATTTTTTACGAATAGAAAATAGCTGCATAGACAATAAAGTCAACTTTTTTTTCAAATCCAAATGATAGATTATTGTTTTTTGGTACCAAAGATATAGTAATCGCTTTCATAAATTGTGTCAATACCTTTTTTATTTTAAAATCAAAAAATTGAAACAACTATTTACTTACAAAAAACAAAAAAGCTATATTTGCTCTTCATTGCAAAATATAGCTCTTTTAAATAAGTGATAAATACTTTAATGTTAATAATTAAGTAATCTATAATATCTTCTTGTTTGGGCAGATCTACCTGTTTTAATTGAATACATCTTAAACAATGTATCAAAATAGTGATTTAATGCATACGCTTCAACAAAGTCTTTTAACTCATCATCAAAATCCTTTAAACCAAAATTATTAACGTCGACAATCAATGGATCATTAGCAAATTTCTGAACAAAATTGACTACTCGCATATCTTCTTTTCGATTTGCTTCACTATTGACTACCACACCAACATTTTGCTGATAATCAATGATTTCAAATGGTCCATGAAAAAATTCGCCAGAATTAATTGCTTGAGCCTTAATATGTTGAATTTCCTCCATTAAGTAGTTAGTAAAGCAACAAACTTCACCCCATACGTTACCAGATCCAATCCACATTTGCATTTTATCAATATCAGTATTATTAACATGGTTTAATGCTTTCGGTACCATTGACTCAATACCATCAGCTATTTTTAAACCCATTTGCTTTAACTGTTCTTTTTGTTTTTTTAACTTGTTTTTAGGCTTTTCTTCAGCAAAGTTGAGGAGAAACCATCCTAACTCAAGCAGATTAGCATCGGTATCAACTGATTTGATTCGATTATTAATTACTTGCTCTTTTTCGAGATAACTATCTTCATCCCCAATAAAACTAATAATTGTGCAGTTGGGAAATTCAGTTCTAATTTGGTCAAGAGCAGTAACTAGTTCTTTTGTTTTACCTGTTTTTGTTCCGGCTACAATAAAACTGTTTTCTGTAATATCATTATGATATAAATCGATCAGTTCATCCGGTGTTGCAATCATAAAAGGTACAGGAAGTTTTTTGAACATCAATGGACGTAGATTTACAAACTTAGTATATGAACCACCACAACCAGTAAAAAATATATTGCTTATTTTTTTCTTTCGTAGTTCGCTTAAAATCTGATCGACACTGTCTAATTCGTCAACCGCACTATTATAATTATTTAAAAATTCGTTTCTTTCAAAATACATTCGTTTTTCCTTTCAAGTTTTATGGTTTTAAAAAACCGCAAAATGTTCCTAAAATGCTGATTAATAAAATAGTGAATAAAATCCACAATATTTTGACATGTTTTTTCTTCAATAGCCAAGAGATAAAAAAGGTAATAGCCAATGGCATTAGATCCGGCATGATTGAATTAAGCAATGACTGAATTGTCTCAGGGTTTTTCCCACTACTAATCTGCACCGGTATATTGATTACCACCATTGACGCAACCATCGCTCCGATGACTGTGTTGCCTAAAATATTGATTGCATAGGTGATCGAGTTCATAAGTCCTGAGGTCATTTTATCTACAAAAGTAGTGCCCAACTTATATCCCCACATGGTGCCATAATAACGCACGAGCAAGTTGGGAATGTTATAAATCAGGACAAACAGGATTGGACCCAAAATACTACCTTTTTGTGCCAATGAAATTCCAATTCCACTAGCAATGATTCTTAGGCTTCCCCAAAAAATAGAATCACCAATTCCCGATAGTGGTCCCATCAACCCCGTTTTCATCGTATTTATTGAACTTGGATCAAATTTCGGGTCATTGGCATTCTTTTCCTCCATTGAAGCAAGGACACCCGCAATAAATGGCGAAGTTGCAGAAGTACAGTTAAAGAATTCCAGATGACGTTTGATTGCATTTTTTCTATCTTCTTTTCGATCGTATAGCTTACTGATAATGCCACTCATCGTATACGCAAAACCCATGCTCATCATTCGCTCGTAATTAAAAGAGGCTTCCATTGGCATACTCCGCCAAAAAATTCCGATTAGATCTTTCTTGGTTAACCTATTTTCACTAGTTTTATCTTCATTAAAAGTCATCTTCTTGAACCCCCGCATTTTGATTTGAGTTATTTTGATAATTGTCATGAATTTCTTTAGTGATCAAGTACATTATTCCGGCAAAAATTGCACCAATTATTGATGCGGCAATCATATCAAGCTTTAGGTAAGCAGCACAAACAAAGCCTATAAAAAAGAACGGAGCAACTTTTTTCGAAAAGGTCATGTTGATTAGCATCGCAAAACCAACAGCAGGCAAAATTTCAGTTGTTACAGTAATTCCATCAATCAAAAACTTTGGTATCAGTTTTACAAAGCTGTTAACTAAGTTACTGCCAAGTGCAAATGAAACAGTAGTAACCAAAGCCATCATAATAATTCTCGTGAACGAAGCCCATAGATGCATATTACCTGCTTTGATAGCTTCCCCCTTTTCTGCATAAGCATCAGCCTTATGTGCCATTACTGGGAAAATCCCGACGTAAAGCAAATTCTTGATCAACAATCCTAGTGTGGCGATTGGTAAAACCAAGGTAAGTGCAACACTAACACCATAGCCATTTTTCAAGGCCAAAGCAGTAGCTAAAATTCCACCGATTATTTCGTCAGGTGGAACTGTTGCACCTACACCCATCAAACCTAAAAAAGCTAATTCAAGCGTAGCTCCAATTATCAGCCCTTGTTGCACATTACCAAAAATCAGACCAATAAACAAACAGGTAACTATTGGTCTACCAATGAATGAAGATCCTAAAAAGTCCTGCATATTAGCAATTAACGAAACTAAAAATATTCCAATAATTTGTAAAACCATTTTGCTTCTCACCATTTAACCAAAGTAGAAAACTCAGTATCAGGATCTCCAGGAGCCTGTTTTACCAAAACTTTAATGCCACTTTTCTCAAGTTCAGTAAGTTGTTTAATTTCCGCGTTCGTAACATAAACTGATTTAGCAATATTAGTTGAATCATCTTTTTCACTCGATAATCCTAAGTCTATTATTTTTATATCTGGCACCTGTTTAGCAAGTCGATAAGCATCATGAATTGTCTCTACAACTACAAAAACTCGATATTTATCAGTCACTCCACTGGCAATTGCTCTTGCCGAATCATCAATCGTTTTAAAAATCAATTTGGCATTATCAGGTTTGGCTAATTGAAATGTCTTTTTTCGAAATACATCTTTAGCAACTTTATCATTAGCAATCAAAATTGCATTAGCAGATAAGTTATTTGTCCATGCAAATGCAACCTGACCATGCAACAAACGATAATCAATTCTTGTCATCGCTATCATAAATTGAATATTCCTTTCCTTTAAAACTCGTCTTCTTCTCCATTGTCACTGTATTCAACAATGTTTAATCCTTGCCTACCGATATCAATCAATTCTGAAAGCTTTTTTTGTATTGCTTCGATACTCCCAGTAAAATTAGATGCAAAATTAATTAATTCTAATACGAAGGGTAAATTCATTCCTGAAACAAGAACATAATTTGGCTTCTTTGCTGTAAACAACATTAATTCATTATTAACTGAGCCACCAATTACGTCAGAAACAAATACTATTTGCTGATCAAAAATTGGTTCTATTATTTTTGACAATTGGTCCTTAAAGTTAAACTCATCATATAAATAGGCTGTTAGATAATGAAGATTATTTTGCTTACCCATAATAAGAGAAGCCGTATCATACATTCCCTTAGCCAAATCAGAATGGCTTGCCAAAACTATTTCCATGACTTTTTCCTTCCTTTCATTTCTTTGTTTAACTTAATTTAACGCTTAACACTATTTTGAGCAACATAAAAAGGAACCTTTTTATAAAACAGTTCCTTTTTAGCGACCAATTATACGACCATTTATCGATTTATACTAATTTTATAACTAATAAATTCAGGATTGTACCATGACTTGGTGTATTCAACCATTTCTTTTTTATCAGTGAATCCCCGATATTCTAAAAATAAGAGGTAAACGTATTTCGACTTGTCTAACAGAATATTTTCTTCAACAAACTCATTATCAATGATAGGTCGAGCTTCAATTTTGGTCTGAAAGCTAACTGGTTTATGATTTTGATGATCCATATAGTCGTACAGCGACATCTTACTAAAATCATAACGATGTGCATCTTCAAATTTTCTAAACGGTATATAAGATTTTTGAACCGCAATAACAGTTTTACCTACTAACCTCGTTCGGTATAATTCGTAAAAGTCACTATTGCCATCGTTAAATACCTGTGCTAATTCTTCATCATCATAGATAAGCTTAAATGATTCAACACGGTTCACCGCCTGCCTTTTATTTATTTTCATTATCTGTGTAAAAGAATTGGGAGAATTATCTCCAATTTCAAAAGAGTTACTTAAGGCACCCTTGATTAAATATGTACCATCTCCACGTCTTTTTTCTAAGATATTATCCTCAACTAGCGAATTAATAGCATTCTTGATAGTTGATCTAGAAAAACCAAGTTTACCGGCTAAAAGTCGTTCATTGTAAATTTTTGAATTAGGCTTAAATGTGCCATTTGAAATTAAATTAATGATTTGTTTTTTTGCTTCTTGATATAAAAATTTGTTCATACTTTACCTCTTCTGTAAACTAAAATTTCCCGGTAACATTGCAGTTTCTTCATATCTAATTATTTTTTGTTTGTCATTTAAAAAAAGAGCTTTTCGTAGTAACACCTGCAGTTGGGATTGACTTTTATTATTTAAAAGCAAATTTTTTTCCTCATTACTGGGCCAAGTAAGCATAATATCATTATCAATTTTTTCAACCTGTTCTTTTTGATCAACCCATTTTTCAACGTCCTTAGTATCTTCAGAATCAAGAATTATTTGTGGAATTAATGATGTAATTACCTCTATCACATTTTCAGTTTTGGATATCGTAAACACTCTCTTACGCAATTGACCAACATTTCTTTTAAAAATCGTATTGTAAAAGCCCGATCTTTCAATTATTTGGTCAGAATATAGGCTAACAGTAATTACATTACTTTGCTTTTCTATTTCATTAGGTGTCAAATACTTCTTCAAATCAATTATTTCCAAGTTTTATACCTCTATCCATTTCTAAATAAAACTATCTAGTAGACATTATGTTGAAGTTTACCACCTTTTCAAATCTGCTCCAATCTAATAAATCTCTTTAAAATAAATCACACTAGAATTGCTTGATATTGTAGACAAGTATTAAAAAAATATACACAAATAAATACTGGATACAAATATTGATAAATTTCAATTTATGTATAGACATCTTAATGCCAGCAATCTAATATTAGGATTAAATTTAAAGAAAAAATGTATACAAAAAACGTTGAGTTTCTTACTCAACGTCTCTTTTATTGGTTAATTTTAGTCTAGAACATCTTGAATAGTGACATCAGCGCCTAATAAACGAAGTTTTTCTTGTACTCTGTCGTAGCCACGCAGTATATTACCCGCATTATTAATCACAGTTTTTCCTTTAGCCATAAGCCCAGCAATCATTAAACAAGCTCCTGCACGAATTTCACCTGCAGAAACAGTTTCCCCATGAAGTTCTGTTGTGGGATGAATTAAGATAACATTGTCTTCAACACTAATGTTTGCGCCCATTTTGCGTAATTGTTCAATATGACCAACACGTTTAGGATAAATTCGATCAATTATTATCCCTTCACCTGTTTTTGCGGTTAACAAAAGTGGCGTTACTGGTTGCTGCAAATCCGTCGCAAATCCTGGGTAAGCATCGGTTTTAATCTGAGCCATTTTCAAATCACCAGCTGGATAAACAAACAGTGAATCCTCATCAGCATCAATAACTACACCCATTTCCTCTACCTTTGCTAGATAAGAATCAAGGTGTTCTTCAATAATATTATGAATGCATACACCATTGCCAATGCAACCAGCAAGTGAAATATACGTGCCAGCTTCAATTCGATCAGGAATAATTGTATGGGGGGTCTTTGCTTCAAGATGTTCGACACCCTCGATCCTAATTGAATCAGTTCCTGCACCTCGAATAATTGCACCCATATTGTTTAAAAAAGTAGCCAAATCAATTATTTCTGGCTCTTTAGCAGCATTATCAATTATTGTTTGACCATGAGCTGTAACCGATGCCATAATAATATTCATTGTTGCACCAACAGATGGCATTTCTAAGTGTATCGTTGCACCTTGAAGACCGCCAGCTGGAGCAGTAATTATTATTTGATCATTTTCATTTTTTACACATGCACCTAGAGCTTCAAACCCCTTAATATGCTGATCGATTGGACGGGGACCTATATCATCCCCGCCTGGAAAGCCCACTACAGCCTTGCCAAAACGCCCAAGAAGCGCACCCATAAAATAATAGGAAGCGCGCAAACTTTTAATCTTACCGCTTGGTAATGGGCTCATCTTAATGTTTTTGGGGTTAATATGTAAGGTTGTTTGGTGAAAATCACTTTCAACATCCATTTCGCTCAACAAATCCATTAAGTTGTCAACATCGGCAATTCTTGGGACACCTTCCAAAGTTACCGGTGTATGCGACAAAATTGATGCTGGAATTAAAGCAACGGTTGAATTTTTAGCACCGCCAATCCAGACATCACCCTGTAGGGGCTTTCCACCATGAATTATCATTTGCTTCATTGGCGAAAAAATCCTTTTCTATTTCGTTTAATCATAATTATGTTAAAGGAATTTGCTAGAAAAAACAAGGGAAGACCTCCGTCATTCCCGTTTAAATATCAGTTTTTTGTATTATTCAAATTCTCATATTAAAGTTCTTCTTCTGGTAAACCACAAGCAGCACCAATGAAAGCTTTGTAAAGACCTTCGGGTCTTTGTGGTCTACTCAAAAATTCGGGATGATATTGAGCCGCAACAAAAAACTTATTCTTTGATAATTCAATTACTTCAACTAAATGATTATCAGGAGACACACCAGCAAAAGTCATACCAGCTTTTTCAAATTCTTCACGATATTGATTATTAAATTCAAACCGGTGACGGTGACGTTCTTGAATTACCTCTTGATTATCATAAGCCGCAGCAGTTTTAGTTCCAGGTTTTAATGCAGTCGGATATAATCCCAATCTTAAAGTACCACCAATATTCTCTTCATCACGTTTATCTGCCATGATATCAATCACATTATGGGTTGTATCAGGATTTGCTTCAGTAGAGTTAGCATCTTGGTATCCTAAAACATTCCGAGCAAATTCGACAGTTGCCATTTGCATTCCCAAACAAACACCAAGAAATGGAATATCATTTTCACGTGCATACTTAATCGCCGTAATCATTCCTTCAAGCCCACGTGTTCCAAATCCTCCAGGAACAATTAAGCCATCAGAATTTTCCATAAAGTTAGCGATATTATCTTCTGTAATATCTTCAGCTTGAACTTTTTGAATTTCAACATTTGTATTAAAAGAATAACCTGCATGTTTTAAGGCATCAGTGACTGAAATATAAGCATCCTCTAGTTCAACATATTTACCAACTAAGGTTATTTTAGTTGAATACTTTAAATTCTTAGCCCGTTCATCCAAACGTTTCCATTCTTCCATATCGGCTTCTTTTTTCGGACTTTCAATATGAAGAAAATCGCAGACTTTTTGATCCATTCCCTGCTCTTTAAAAGCGAGTGGCAAATCGAATAAAGAAGGTGCATCAATTGATTCAATAATTCGATCAACAGGTACATCGGTAAAGTTAGAAATCTTGTCTTTATGTTCTTGATCAATCGGCATTTCTGCACGCAGTACTAACATATTAGGTTGAATACCAATACTACGGAGTTCAGCAACTGAATGCTGTGTTGGTTTAGTTTTCATTTCTTGAGCTGCATGCAAATATGGTACTAAAGTACAATGAATATACATCACATTCTCTTCACCAACTTCGCGTCGCATCTGTCTAATGGCTTCCATAAAAGGGGTCGATTCAATATCCCCAACGGTACCACCAATTTCAGAAATCACAACATCTGAATCAGTAGTCAAGCCAGCACGCATAATTTTTTGTTTGATCATATCAGTAATATGCGGAATTACTTGAACAGTCGCACCGTGATAATCTCCCCGACGCTCTTTTTCTAAAACTTCCTTATAAATTTTACCGGTAGTAACATTAGAATACTTGCTAGTTCGTACGTCAACCATTCGTTCATAGTGGCCTAAATCAAGGTCGGCTTCCGTACCATCATCAGTCACAAAAACTTCACCATGTTGATAAGGATTCATGGTACCAGGATCGATATTAATATATGGATCAAACTTTTGCATTGTTACCTTGAGCCCACGATTTTTTAATAACCGTCCTAGACTTGAAGCGGTAATTCCTTTCCCTAGTGAAGAAACAACACCACCAGTAACGAAAATATATTTTGTCATTAGCCAAACTCCTTTTCGCAAAATAAAAATTAACCAAAAATAAAAAAAGCTCCCTTACGGGAGCATAATCGCACACAACGTGCCCAAATAAAATATTATCCATTTTAACTACTTAAGTCAAGAAAATAATTTGTCTTACAGCTAATTCGCTCTTCAACTAACCTAATTTTTACATTTAGCAAAGCCCCAGATTATTCTTAACCATTTTCTGTTAATTTTTACTTGTCTTACTGCTTGTCAAATGCTAAATCTTACTAGTTTTTGTAGTCAGCAATCAATATAAAAATATAAGAGCTACAATATAAATCATCAAAAAAGCGGAAAATAATCCCGCTTTATATAAAGATTGAAAATTTACTTAAATTACAGAAAATTATTCATCCTCTTCATCATCGTCATCATTTAATTCCGATAACTGCCCCTCAATACCATCTGGCAAGTCCTCATCTTCTTCGTCTGGAACAAAGTCTTCTTCATCGTCATCAGCAGCAAAATCATCGTCATCATCTGCTGGTGTTACATCTAAGTCTTCATCCTCAGGATCATCATTATCATAGTCAATAATATCATCGCTGCCAGTAGCGCTTGCCAAAAAGGCATTGACTTTCTTATGATGAGTACGTGTATCTTCTTCATCCTCATCTTCAGGATGATTAACTTCTTCATCAACTGATTCATAGGGAAACCATGAGCGAAGTGCCCAGACATTTTCACCCATTGAAATAAATTCACCATTGGTGTTCATATCTGTATAAAATTGAGGCAAACGTTCCCTAATTTCTTCATCACTCACACCCAAAAACTTTTGTACAGCATTAACAATATCAGCAAAAGCCATTCTCTTATTGTTATCTTCCAAAATTGCGCGAGCAACTTCAATCATTGATAATTCATTGCGATTTTTGTCTTTAAAGTCGTTTAATCCCACAATTGCATTCCTCTCTCTTAACAATCCTTTTTATTTTACTAGGCGTTTAAGTAAAAATCAACGTGACAGTATAGTTTCCTACTAAGTATAGCCCACTAAAGAGGTCATATTCAATGCGAAGTTCTCGCGAGCCATCTTTTTTTGAAAAAAATTTAAGTAAATTTGTAGTACTTTTTAAATCCATCTGATAACCTTGTGCAACGTAACGACATTCTTTTTCTTTGCCAAGTACAAAATGTAGCTGTGAATAATTATCTCGATCATTACCACGTTTGATAATCACATCGTCCTGCTTAATTAAAATTTTAACTGGGACCACATCATCTTCCAAATAAGAAATTCTAGTAATTTCTCCTTGCTTTTGTATATCTCCAATTCCAGATTTTTTAAAAGTTTCACTTTCCTTTTCTTGAACAATTTTACTAGTGAAGTTGATTTTAACTCTTGTCATTACTGGTCTAATTTCTCCCTCATGAGCTATCATTAGTTATGTCACTCATTTTTTACGTGGTTTAACAAGTAAAAAAGCTAACCATGAAGATTAGCTAATCCGGACAGTAGCAACACTTGCTCTATTAATCTTATTATAAAGTAAACTAGGATTTTTAGCCAGATATTATCAACATTTGCTATTTTTGTGTCTCCAACTTCATGAATTAAAACTTGCGAAATCTAGCTTGACGTTGATTTAACAACTCATCAACTGACAAACCATTAAATTCCTTCAATCTCTGAGCAAGCATTGCTTTTAATTGTATTGCTTCGTTAGCTAAAACTTTTTCTGGCAAAATCCGTTCAACGATGCCCTGCTGCTTAAGCCACTCTGGTTCAATATGCATTATTTCAGCTGCATCTTGAGCTCGTTTGGCATCCTTCCACATTATTGAGGCAAACCCTTCAGGTGATAATACAGTATACATGCTGTGCTCTAACATCCATATTTCATCACTACATGCCAATGCTAAAGCACCACCAGATCCTGCTTCTCCAATAATTACAGTAAGGATGGGAACTTTTAATTCGAGCATATTACTTATACTCTGAGCCAAGACTTGCCCCTGACCATTTATTTCTGCATCCGCTCCCGGATATGCTCCTGGGGTATTTATTAAGGTTATAATCGGCAAATTCATACTTTCAGCTGTTTTCATGATTCGCAAGGCTTTTCTATATCCTTGAGGTAATGGACTACCAAAGTTAGTCGCCATTCGTTCTTTTAATTCTTGTCCTTTATTAGTAACAACAACTGCAATACTTTTACCTTCGAGAATTCCAAAGCCTGCAATAATTGCTGCATCATCACCGTTAACGCGATCGCCGTGCATTTCAAAAAAATCAGAAAACAATTCATTGACCAATTGACGCATATTAGTTTTACTATCACTACGCGCACCATCCATGATATGTTTAATTTCTTTATTTGGCATCGTTACATGCCTCCCATTTATTAGCTGAAAATATTTTTAACAGCTGACTCAATTTTGCGACCTGCTCATCCCTTGGCACAATCGCATCAATAAATCCATGTTGATAAGTATTCTCAACAGTTTGAAAATCTGAAGGTAATTTTTTATTGATTGTCTGCTCAATTACACGTCGTCCCGCAAATCCAACAAGAGCCTTGGGCTCTGCTAAAATAACATCCGCTTGCGAAGCAAAACTTGCAGTTACCCCACCAGTTGTTGGATCCATAACAACCACGATATACAGAAGTTTTTTTAAGCGATGCTCATTTACTGCTACAGAAATTTTGGCCATCTGCATTAAAGAATCAATTCCCTCCTGCATCCTTGCCCCACCTGAAGCCGTAAATAAAATAACCGGCAAATTTTTTTCAGTTGCTTTTTCAAATAAACGCGTAATACGTTCCCCAGTTGCAGTCCCTAAACTCCCCATGATAAAGAATGGATCCATAATTCCTAAAGCAGTTTGATAACCACCCAAATTAGCCTGACCAGTTAAAACAGCATCCTTAAGCTTAGTTTGACTTTGCATTTTCTGAATTTTGTCTTGGTAGTTAGGAAAGTTAAGGGGATTACTTGTTACCAAATCAGGATCCCACTCACTAAATTCGCTAGTTAACATTTTTAAGCGCGCTTTGGCTGTTACTCTAAAACCATAGCCACAGTATGGGCAAACCTGATATTTTCCAGCACGATGAAAATAAAATTTTTCATTACACTTCGGACAACTACGAAAAATTCCTTGTGGTACATTAATATGGTAATTTTTTAGGGCGCTGTGTGGGTGTTTTGAGAATTTAATTGCCATTATTTACTACTCCTTGTTTTTTAATGAATTTAGGCAAAAATTCTTGATCAATATAAGTGGTCAGATAAGTACCCTTCATAAAGCTGGGCTCTTGGAGCAAAGCGACTAAGAAATTGCGATTTGTTTGTAATCCTTGAATATCAAATTCTCTCAGTGCACCAATTAGTCTTTTGATGACTAGGGGGCGATTTTGCGCATGAGCTATAATTTTAATAATCATTGAATCATAAAATGGTGAAACAGCATCACCGCTATTAACACCACTCTCAATTCGGATACCTAAGCCACCAGGAAGTGCCATCTGTTCAATTTTACCAGCTTGCGGACGAAAATTTTTTACAGGATTTTCAGCATTAATCCGAGCCTCAATTGCTACACCATGGATTGTAATTTCGTCTTGATCAATACTCAATTTTTCACCCGCCGCTATCTTAATTTGCTCTTTAATCAAGTCAATTTGGGCAACTTCCTCAGTAATTGAATGTTCAACCTGAATACGCGTATTCATTTCCATAAAATAAAAGTGGTGATCGGGATCCATCAAAAATTCGATTGTTCCAACATTTTGATATTTAATTGCCTTGATTGCGTTAATCGTGACTGTTTGCAAATATTGCCTTTCTTGTTCATTAATCTGAGAACAAGGAGTTTCCTCAATCACCTTTTGCTGATTACGTTGCATGGAACAGTCACGTTCTGGTAAAGCTACGACATTACCTATTTTATCGGCAATAATTTGTACTTCAATATGCTTTGCTGGGGATATGATTTTTTCAAGATACATTCTGTCATCACCAAAAGAAAGCTTTGCCTCTTCTTGTGCTTGATTAAATGCCACTGCTAACTTTTCTGAAGTTTTTACCTTTCTAATCCCTTTACCGCCACCACCTGCAACAGCCTTAAGCATAACAGGAAAACCAACTTTCTCTGCAATAGTGCGAGCCTCATCAACACTACTAACATAGCCCTTACTACCTGGAATAACGGGGATATGATTTTTTTGCATTGCTTCTCGAGCATTAGCTTTATTCCCCATTAATGAAATTGTCTCAGATTTAGGACCGATAAAAGTTAAGTGGCATTCTTCGCACATTTGAGCAAATTCTGAACTCTCAGACAAGAATCCATAGCCTGGATGAATTGCTTGGCAACCTGTTAAAAGTGCTGCACTAACGAGATTTTGCATATTTAGGTATGATTTGGCCGGTTGCGCTTCCCCTATACAAACTGCTTCATCTGCTTCTTTTACATGTTGTGCATTTTTATCAACCGTTGAATAAACAGCAACTGAAGTTATCCCCATTTCACGCAGTGCTCGAATAACCCGCACAGCAATTTCTCCACGATTAGCTATTAATACTTTACTGAACATTTCAAGCGCACCTTACTTTATCGCAAATATGAGTTCTGCTGTACATGCTAGTTTATCTTTTACTATAGCTTTAGCATTACCTATACCTGCATTACCACGTAATTTTTCCAATTTGACTTCTAAGCGTAACCTATCACCAGGTTTAACCATCTGCTTAAACCTCGCATTTTTGATTCCACCAAAATATACAGTCTTCCCTTTGTGTTCAGGCATCGTCAACAAGGCGAGTGCACCAGTTTGTGCCAAAGCTTCAGTAATCAATACTCCTGGCATCACTGGATTTGAAGGAAAATGCCCTTGAAAGTATCCTTCATTAATTGTCGTGCTTTTTTCTGCGATTGCATATACACCCGGCTCATAATCTATTACTTGATCAATTAAAAGCATTGGATAGCGATGCGGTAAAATTGCTTGAATTTGTACACTGTCTAATGCACACGGCTTTTCATGTTCTTTCATTATTTCCTCTATTATTCCGTTTTAATCGTTAGCAATGGTTGGTCAAACTCAACTACTTCTTCATTTGAAACTAGGATTTCAGCTACAGTACCACTAACTTCACTTTTGATTTCAGTCATCATCTTCATGGCTTCAATCAAACAAACAACATCACCTTTTTGAACATGATCTCCTGGCTTTTTATATTGAGCTGCATCAGGACCAGATTGTAAATAAACAATTCCCACTAATGGTGCTTTTACCGTTGTAACTTTATCATCGGTAGGAGGAATTTTCTCAGCAATTATTGGTGCAAGTGCATCCGTTACATGGGAATCAGATGCGGGTATTTGTGATGCATTAATATTATCAAGCGCACTCTGTTGCGTTTTATCAATCTGGATATGCCCACCTTCGAAATCTAAATCGAATTTTGTAATATCACTTTCATTGACATAAGTAATTATTCGTTGAATTTCTTCAAAAGTCATTTAATCGCTCCATTTTTTCATTGCTAAAACTGCGTTATGTCCACCAAAGCCAAAAGAGTTACTAATAGCATATTTAATCGACTTATTGCAATTACTATTTTTGACTAAGTTGATTGGACAATCGGCATCTTGCTTAGTAAGTCCAACATTAACTGGCAATTTGCCTGATTCCATAGCCAAAATAGTTGCAATTGCTTCTACTGCACCCGCAGCACCAAGTAAATGTCCCGTCATGCTTTTAGTACTAGAAACAAGAACTGAACTTTTCATACCAAAAACCGTGTTAATTGCCTTAGCTTCAGCTGCATCATTAGCGTGGGTACTTGTCCCATGAGCGTTAACATAGCCAACTTGAGCTGGGACAATTTTCGCTTCTGCCAGAGCTAAACTCATTGCTCTAGCCGCCTGCATACCGCTAGGATCAGGAGAAGTAATGTGGTATGCATCAGAACTAACTCCATAACCAACAATTTCACCTAAAATTCTCGCCCCTCGACTTTGAGCATGTTCTAAAGATTCTAAGACTAGCGTTCCTGCACCTTCACCCATTACAAAGCCAGCCCGATTTTCATCAAAAGGGATACTAGCTTGTTGCGGATTAGTTGTTTTTGATAATGTTGATATAGCTGCAAAGCCGGCAATACCACTTTCATTAATGGCGGCTTCAGATCCGCCAGTAATCATTACGTCTGCATAGCCATCTTTAATTTGACGAAAAGCTTCACCAATTGCATTCGTACTTGAGGCGCAAGCTGTCACAATAGTTGTGCTTATTCCTTGGGCGTGATATCTGATTGAAATATTTCCGGCAGCCATATTAGCAATTGCAGTAGGAATAAACATTGGAGACACACGATCGAGCCCCTTATCATGCCATTTGATAACTTGCTCCTGAATAGTTGTCAAGCCACCAATTCCCGAACTCCAAATAACACCTAAGCGCTCACTTTCAGTATTTTGCTCATTAATTTCTGCCTGTTCAATAGCTTGCGCAGTCGCATACATTGCATATTGCGTAAAAGCATCCATACGCCGAGAATCTTTTTTGGTCAAATATTTTAAAGGATCAAAATTATCTAGCTGACCTGCTAATGTGACACCTGTTTCACTAGCATCAAAATAGGTAATTGGTTTAAAGCCAATTTTATTATTATTTAATCCTTGCTGAAAACTGGCAACATCATTACCGATAGGTGTCAAAACCCCCATACCTGTAATTACTACTCTTGTCATTGCCCTTCTCCTTATTGAATTGCTAAACCGCCATCAACCACGATCGTTTGACCAGTAATATATTCATTTTGTGCTAAAAAAACCGCAGTGTTAGCCACTTCTTTTGGATCACCTAGCCGCTTAAGAGGGATTCGCGATACAAGCTGGTCTTGAATTTTATTACTTAAACTCTGAGTCATTTGAGTAGCAATCATTCCCGGAGCAATTGCATTACAACGTAAATTACGCATTGCAACTTCTTTTGCTACTGATTTTGTTAGCCCAATAATTCCCGCTTTACTGGCAGCATAATTAGCCTGGCCAACATTCCCAGTCATGCCTACGATACTTGCCATATTAATAAAACATCCACTTCGCTTTTTATACATTGGACGTAAAGCTTGTCGTATAACGTTATATGTCCCAAACAAATTTGTATTAATTACGCTTTCAAAATCTTCCTCAGTCATTCGATTTAATAAACCGTCTCTTGTAATTCCAGCATTGTTTACAACTACATCAATTTGACCAAAACAATCTAAAATTTTTGTAATCATATTCTTAACTGATTCTGGTTCAGACACATCGGCACTAACGTCAATAACATCGACACCCATTGTCTCAAACTCTTTTAATATTGATGAGCCCACTTTATGACGTGCATTTAAAACAATTTTAGTCTTATAAGTAGCGAAAGCTTTTGCAATTTCTAATCCAATTCCCTGTGAACTACCTGTTACTAATACAACCTTATCTTTTAATTCCATTAGTCAATCTTCTCCAATGCAGAAACCGTTTTTTGCAACTCGTCCAGGCTGTCTGTGCGATAAGTTTTGATGCCAGCAATCATTTTGCGTGCAAAGGATATCAATGTTCGACCAGGACCAATTTCAACTACCGCATGCAAATTTTCAGTATGCTCAGAAAGTGTTTTAGCAAAATAAGTTGTTGAAACCAATTGATTAGTCAAATTGCTAGTCAAATTGGAAGGGGTAAATACTTTTTGGGTGGTTGTGCTGTAAACAGGAAATTGTCCCTGACGCCACGCAACTTTACTTAACTTTTCTTGTAACTCCGCTTGAACTGGTTGCATTAATGGTGTATGAAAAGCCCCACTAACTTTCAACGGTATTACATGCATTCCCTTTGCGGTTAAATGCTCTTGAGCAACATTAACTGCGGCCATTTCGCCACCAACAACTATTTGATTGGGTAGATTAATATTTGCAATACTAATCTGTCCATAGCACTTAACTTGTTCAATAATAGTTTGAACATCAGATTGTGAACTTTTCATTACTGCTATCATTGCACTTGGTGTCTGCTCACTTACTATTTGCATCAACTCGCCACGCTTTTTGATTAAGTGTAAAGCCGATTCAAAAGTAAGATAATTACTAGCTGCTAATGCACTATATTCACCCAAGCTTAGGCCTAAACCGAATTTTGTAAAAGCTATATTTTCTTGCAAAATTTGATATATTCCATAACTAATCGTCATTATTGCCGGTTGGGCATACTTGGTTTGGGCTAATTCGGTTTGTTTACTTTCGTCAAATAATAGTGCTGGTAAATCTAAATTCAACTTGGTTGCTGCTGTATCAATTGTTTTTCGATAATTTGGCAAAAAATCATACATATCTTGGGTAAGACCAGTTTTCTGGGCACCTTGACCACTAAATAATAGACCGATCATTTACTTAACCGCTCACCATTTAATAGCTTATCAGCCTCTGTATAAACCTCAGCTAAAATTTCAGCAGCCGGCTGTTCTTTTTTGACCATTCCAGCAATTTCACCAGCCATAAAAGAACCTGTATCTTTGTCTCCGTTTAAAACAGCACGTTGTAAACTACCACTACCCATTTGCTCCAGCTTAGCAAAATCGGGTTGAGCCTTTAGTGCTTCTTCTTTTTCTAATTCAAGATACTTTTTGGCCATTTTGTTTTTTAAAACCCGGGAAGGGTGTCCTGCAAAGTCACCAGTGACTGTTGTACTAGCGTCCTTTGCACGAATAACAGCTTGTTTGTAATTCGGATGAATTTTAGATTCCGTTGCAACTAAAAACCGAGTTCCCATCTGAATTCCTTGTGCTCCCAGCATAAAAGTTGCAGCCATTCCACGACCGTCACCTATTCCGCCAGCGGCAATTACCGGAATATCAACGTTATCAACCACTTGTGGCACTAAAGCCATCGTTGTTAATTTGCCAATGTGACCACCAGATTCCATACCTTCGGCCACAACAGCATCCGCACCAACACGCTCCATCATTCTAGCAAGGGCAACCGAACCAACCACAGGAATTACCTTAATATTGGCATCCTTAAATTGTTTAATATATTTAGAAGGGTTACCTGCACCAGTTGTTACAACAGCAATACTATCCTTATTGGCCAAAATTACATTGACCACATCAGCAGCATATGGTGATAGTAACATCACATTCACGCCAAATGCTTTTGGTGTAAGCGACTTCGCAATATTGATTTCTGCTTCAACAATTTCACCTGGAGCATTACCTGCACCAATAATTCCTAGACCACCCGCGTTTGAAACTGCTGCTGCTAATTTTCCATCAGCAACCCATGCCATTCCACCTTGAAAAATTGGGTATTTAAGACCCAAATCTTTCATTAATGGGCTTAATTTCATTATTTAATCCTCTTTCGCTGCAAGTTGCTTCTTTACAAAGTCAACTAAATCTTGTACAGTTTTGATTCCTTCTTCATTCTCAATCTTAATGTCAAATTCATCTTCTAACTCATTAATTACTTCAAAAACATCTAAACTGTCGGCATTCAGATCATCTTTAATGTTAGCGTCTGGCGTAACCATTTCATCATCTTCACCCGTTTGATCAACGATAATTTGTTTTACTTTATTAAATATTTCTTGTTCTGACATTACTATTTTTCCTTTGTTGTATCTTAAAAAATAAGCGCAATACTTGCTACGGTTAATCCGCCACCAAAGCCACTTAAAATTAATTTTTGACCTGTTTGTATTTTTCCTGTTGAAACAGCTTCATCTAACAAAATTGCAATACTGGCCGCCGACGTATTACCAAACTTAGCAACATTACTTAAAAACTTGGTTTCATCTTCTTCTAACCGTTGCGCAATTGTAGTTACAATCCGACCATTTGCCTGATGCAGTAGATACCAATCTACTTGCTCACTCTTCCAATTTGCTTTTGCCAAAACCCGCTTAATTGACTTAGGAACTTCATGCGTCGCAAAACGGTAAACTTCACGTCCATCCATTTCAAAGTATTTTCGATGAACACTAGTCTTATCATCATTGAATGGGGAATTTAGTGGATTATATCCTGCAGTTAAGACTTGACTTTTTTCGCCAAAACAGGTTAAGTCTTCTGCCATTACTCCATGTATTAACTTATTAGATTCAACTAATACACCCCCGCAACCATCACCAAATAAGATAGCTGTCGAGCGTTCATGCCAATCAACTAATTTTGATAAAACTTCCGCTCCAATTACAATTCCTCGCTGATATGATCCTGCTAATAGTTTATCGGCAATTGATAAAGCATAAATAAAACCTGAACACGCCACATTAATATCAAATGCAAATGCATGATCAGCATGTATTCTTCCCTGAACAATTGCAGCAGTTGAAGGTGTTAGATAATCCGGTGACATCGTAGCTACAATGATAAAATCTAGTTGATCAGATGAAATGTGGGCTTTTTGTAGCAATCTTTTCGCTACCTTAATGGCCAAATCAGAGGTTTGCTCGTTTTGTGCAATATGACGCTGCTTAATATGAGTTCGTGACGAGATCCACTCATCTGAAGTATCCATCATAGCAGCTAAATTGTCATTAGTTACCACTTTGGGTGGAACATAATGAGCAGTCTGCATAATTTTTAAACCCATCCAGCTAATGCTCCTTTTTATTATTAATACTTGGCGGAAATTCAAGAAAAGCACGCAAGTTTAGCAAGGCGTGTTCGATGATTGCAATCTGCTCATCATCAAATCCCTCAATAAACTTCTTTACCATGTGCCGGTGAAAAGAATCATGTGCCCGGTAAACTAATCTGCCACGATTAGTCAACCCCAAACGAATAATTCGGTGATCATCTTCACCATTAATTCGGATAACATATCCTTTACGAACCAATTTATTGACCATTGTCGTTACAGAACCTGCCGTAACCATCAATTCTTTTGCAACTTGTGAACTTGTTTTATGATCATACATTGAAATCACATCAATCGCATGCAGTTCTCTAATTGAGATATCCTTGAAATCACTTTTGCGTAGCTCACGCTCTTCAACTCTCATGATATCGGTATAAACTTTAGTTAGCAGATTATTAATCCGCTTCAAATCTGTTTCCAATAACATCACCTCTCACTATGTACTTAACGTATTGATAAATAATAATCTTACTAATATTATCTATATTTATACGTTATTTGAAAAGATAAAGCTGATGTATTCAATTTTAAGGCTACTTTAAATTTGCTTTTGGCTGCTTAACATCCCCCCTTTAATTATTTTAATACTCAAACTAAATTACGAAAGTATAATATGGTATTTAACATCAAATGTCAACATTAATATGTTTAATTATGGACTTTTTTAATTAAATGATTAAAAATAAAGTAAGATATCATTTTTAAATTGATTTGATTATCAAAGTTTTTATTTTTATGACTGTGTGAATCTTTATGAATCAAAAACCAATAACTGTTTCTGAAAAGCAAAAATTACTTAAAAAATTATTAGGTGATCTACCTTTACAAATTAGATGGTATACTAGTCTATCATCAACCAATTTTTTCGCTAAAAATATGCTAAATGAGAAAAAATATTGCTTACCTTTTTTAATTGGGAGTGATATGCAAACAGCTGGTTATGGTAAAAAAAATCGCCAGTTTATCTCAAAACCTGGCGGAATTTATCTATCATTAATTATTGAAGTGCCACAATTAAATTGGCAAAATCAAGGTTTATTAACAACTGGAGTTGCATGGCAATTACACGAAGCAATTAAGGATGTTTTTCAATTACAAACAGAATTAAAATGGGTAAACGATCTTTTGTATCATAATAAAAAAGTAGCAGGCATTTTAGTAGAAAGTACTCAACCCCAGATTGCAATTATTGGCATTGGCTGTAATCTATTTCAATCTGGTTTAAACCAAGAATTACCTTTTGCCTCAAATTTATTAGAAAAAGAACCTAGTATAGCAATTAGTTGTAGCTTAATTGCTAATCTGGTTCATAAGCTTTTAGACTTTTGCCCCAATTTTACTCAGAACAATTTTTTACCTAAGTATAAAAAGCATTTAGCTTTATTAAACAATAATGTAATGATTCAATTAGGAAAGCAAATTATTTACGGAAAAGTTATAGACTTAACTCCAATGGCGAATTTAGTCTTGCAAACTGAAAGTGGCGTACGCGTTTTTAATGCTGGAGAAATTACGAAAATTAGGTGAAAAGTCATATTAATTTCAGATCTATTTTAGTTAAACTAATATAACTTATCCATCTTAATGCCACTTACATAATTCTAATTGTATAAAAGCCAAACTCTTGTGGTTCAACAAGAACAGTATTAACCCTGATTATAAAATAATCAATAATTTGCTATTTCTATCATTTTAACTTTCTTTCATTAATTTTGTTATAATCTATGTATATACTATAATATTGATTTAAATACAAAACCTGAGGATGGATATGCCAAATTTTAAAAGTAACAAATTAACGAAAGAAGTTGTTTTACGTGACCCCGTTCACGATTACATTCATATTGAAGATCAAGTGATCCTAGATCTATTGACCACTAAAGAATTCCAACGCATGCGTCGCATTAAGCAACTTGGCCCGATTGCCTATGTTTTTCCAGGAGCAACACATACTAGGTTTGAACACAATGCTGGTGTTTATGAACTAACACGACGAATTTGCAACATTTTTGCCGAAAAATATCCCACTAAAACTCCTAGTGACGGACTTTGGGATGACAATAATCGTTTACTAGTTGAATGTGCCGGATTACTTCATGACATTGGTCACGGCCCATACTCGCACACTTTTGAACATCTTTTTGGAACAGATCATGAGAAAATTGGTCAAAAAATTATTACTGATCCCCATACCGAAGTTAACCAAGTATTGCGTCAAGTTGCTCCTAACTTTCCTGAACTAGTCGCAAGTGTAATTGCCAAAACCTATCCTAATCCACAAGTTGTAAAATTAATTTCCAGTCAAGCTGATGCCGACCGGATGGATTATTTAAAACGCGATGCCTATTTTACCGGTGTCACTTACGGCGAATTTGATCTATCACGAATTTTGCAGGAAATCCGACCTTATAGTGGTGGAATCTGTTTTACAATGTCAGGAATGCATGCAGCAGAGGATTATATCGTGTCTCGTTATCAGATGTATCAACAAGTTTACTTTCACCGTGTGGGTCGGTCTATGGAAGTTATTTTGCAACATCTACTTGAAAGAGCAAAAATAGTATATCAACAAGGTGTGCTACAAGTAACGCCCGAGTTAGCAAATTTCTTGGCAGATAACTGGTCATTAAATGACTATCTTAAACTTGACGATGGTGTGATGGAAACTAATTTTTCAATGTGGACTGAATCTACTGATCCAATTTTAGCTGATCTTGCGAATCGTTATTTATTCAGAAAGCCATTATCTAGCGTATGTATTGATGCTGAAACCAAAAACCTGCTTCCCAAGCTCAAAGACTTGATTAAACAAGCCGGATTTGATCCCACCTATTACACAGACACTAACTCGGCTTTTGATGAACCATATGACGCCTATAAGCCAACTGGTAAAAACGCTAATAGTCAAATTGAAATCATGCAAGATGATGGGCAATTAATTGAACTATCACAATTAAGCCCCCTTGTTCGCGCACTTAATGGAACTTTACAAGGCGATGAGCGTTTTTTCTTTCCTAAAATCATGATGTCAAATAGTGCCGAACCACAAATTTTTGATCCGTTATATCAGCAATTTCAACGCTACATTAAAAATGGTACCTTACGTTATTTAAGAAAACCCAAGAAATAGAGAAAAAGAATCCGGAACTTATCTCCCAGATTCTTTTTACTTTACCTAATTAAAAAATATTAATGCTTATTTTCTTGATAACGTGTATTAAACAATGGACTAAGTGGCTCATTCTTCTGAATACACTTAATGGCATCCCCCATCAAGGAACCAACTGATACAAGCAAAGTTTTATCCAATTTCTTTTCTTCTGGTTGGTTGATCGAATCGGTTAATACAAGATTTTTAATTGGTGATGCGTTTAATCTTTCAATTGCCGGTCCTGACAAGACCGCATGAGTAGCACTAGCATAAACTTCTGTTGCACCAGCATCAATTAAAGCTTGTGCCGCCAAGGTGATGGTTCCCGCAGTGTCAATCATATCATCAATAATGATTGCCCGTTTGCCTTTAACATCACCGATAATGTTCATTACCTCAGCAACATTAGCTCGTGGCCTCCGTTTATCTACAATCGCAATTGAAGTACCTAAAAATTCAGCCAATTTTCTAGCACGAGTTACACCACCATGATCTGGTGAAACCACAACAGCATCTTTTTCCAAATGATTACACAAAAAGTAGTCTGCAAGTAAAGGCGCACCCATAAGATTATCTACTGGTATATCAAAAAAGCCTTGAATTTGTGGTGCATGCAAATCGAGTGACAAGACTCTTGTTGCACCAGCTTCTTGAAGCATATCAGCTACTAATTTAGCTGTGATTGGTTCACGTGGTCTAGTTTTACGATCCTGACGGGCATAGCCATAATATGGAATTACAATATTAATTGTCTGAGCACTCGCACGGCGAACTGCATCAATCATGATCAAAAGTTCCATGAGATTATCATTAACAGGAACACTCAATGATTGAATTAAATAAACGTCCTTACCTCGAACCGACTCATCAATATTAATTTGAATTTCACCGTCACTAAAACGTTGAACACTTGACTTACTTAGCGCTACCCCAACGCGTTCAGCTATTTTCTCAGCAAGTGGCAAATTCGAATTAAGGGCAAACAACATCATATTGTCTTTATAAGACATAATTTCCTCCGTATAATATTTGTTAACAACTTATTATTTTAGCAAAAGTTGTTTGAAAAAGTTACTCCTGTATTTATTATTCAACTTTACACTGCTATATTCAAGCCTTTAAAACAAGATAAATTAGCAATTTTATTTTATATGTCTAAAACTTTCTTATATTGAACTAAAATTTATAAGATTACAAATTAAGTTAGTCTTCTCTTAATACTTGACTAATATTACCATGACAAGTATTTAAGAGTTCAGCAGCCGCTTTTTTATCTTTACCCGTCTTAATCATTACAATTGCTAAAGCAACATTATTATCGGCTTGTGCTAGAATTGTTGCTGCATCCTTAGTTGTGCTCCCAGTAACTGCATTAATAATTCGACATGCGCGGTCAAGCAATTTTTGATTAGTTGGTTGCACATTAATCATGACATTTTGATAAACCTTACCTTGCTTAATCATCACTCCAGTTGAGATCATATTCAAAATCATTTTTTGTGCCGTACCAGCTTTCATTCTTGTTGAGCCAGTGATTACTTCAGGACCAACTACTGCTTCAATTCCAATTTCAGCATGCTTACTAATATTAGAATTCGAAACACAAGCAATAGAAACGGTTAATGCACCAACTTGATTGGCATAATCTAGACACCCTATCACATATGGAGTTCTACCACTAGCAGCGAGCCCTAATACAGTGTCACGCTTATTTAAGTTTATTTTGCGTAGATCGGTATATCCCAGTTTCGGAGAATCTTCTGCTCCTTCAACGGCTTGAAACAATGCTTGTTTGCCTCCAGCAATTATGCCAACTGCACGTTCAGGCTTAATACCATATGTAGGTACTAATTCTGCAGCATCTAGAACTCCCAACCGTCCACTTGTACCTGCACCCACATAGATTAACCTACCTCCTTGTGAATAGTGTTTGGCAGCTTCATCGATAGCATAAGCTATTTTGTGCTCCTGAGTACTGACAGCAAGAGCAACTTTTTGATCTTCTTGGTTAATTATTTTGACCATTTCGATAGTTGACATCATATCAATATGAGTTGTTGCCTTATTCTGCATTTCAGTTATTAAATTTTTGATTTCCATAACTTCACACTATTATTTCTTAGTTTGAATTATTACTCTTATCCGATAAATTTACATAGCAAACCCAAACATAGATTTCCTCTCTCTTTCTAACTTTTATGTAACCACTTAGTTATTTTTTATTGCCAAATCAACGTGAACTTGTAATTACTCAATAATATAAAAACAGACTGTTTTAAAAGACAGAATATTCTTTTAAACAATCTGTTTTGAACGATAACTTACTTTCATTATTCAACTTGTAAAAATTCTTCCGTTGACAAGCGATGGGCACCTAGCTTCGTTAATACTTGATTATAATGATGACGCATCGGTTTAATTAGTGAATCATGAGCATCGCCAATTAAAATTACTGAATAATTACGGTCTAATGCATCTTTAACTGTAGCTTGAATACAAGCATGGCTCATTAATCCAATTACAACCAAATTTTGCGGATGAAGTTGCTGAACCTTTTCAGCTAAACTAGGTTGGGTGAATGCATCCTGATCTTTTTTGGTAAACACTGGTGAAGTCTGTTTAACCTCTAATTGTGAACAAAGAGCGCCACAATTTTCTTGTTTAATATAAAAAACAGGTTCATTTTTTTCTTCAAATAGCTTAATAATCCGATTGATTCGCTTTATAAGTTTGGTCTTACCACTCAAAAATCGCATTGGCTTTTCTTGAACATCCATTACTAACAGTAAATTATCGCCTGACATTGTTTTCCTCTCAATTATTAAAATTATTTATTTAAAAAATTTGTCAATTAAAATAACTAGCTTAACACAATAGGTAAATAAGTTGTTATTACATCTCATTTACTCCTTACTGTTATTACATTCATAGATTTGCTTTTATTATAACGCTCTCAAATAAAGTTTCAACATGATTTTTAATTTAATACAAAATGTTATTTTAATTTATAATCATAGTAATAAAAGAGTCGCAAGATCAATCTTGCGACTCCTAAATCATTAATTAACATCATGTAAAATAAATGTGCTCCACGGATTAATTTCATCCAATAGATCTAAATCGTCATCTATTATTCGACCAACCAAGTTACGTCGACCATCATTTTCAAATGGCTTCAACACAACTTGCATTTCCCCTTTATAACGAGGGTACTTCTCATTAACAACAACAATATCACCATAGTCAAAAGTTGTTTTGACTTCAGCTTGTGCTGCAACCTCTTTATCTGAATAAACAACTCTAGGCTCGGTATCACGCAACAAATATTCTGACGCATCTCCACGATACAAATGGGGCTTTTTCAAACAGATTGTTCTTTCAATTGGTAGAACATCCTGTTCAAATTTAATCCCTAACATCGGAAATGGACTATTAAAAGCTTCTGCTGCACTTGCTAATTCTTCTTCACTAGCAAATGCATTACCAATGATAATATCATCAATCATTTTACTTAAACGCAGATGAGTTACCTGACTGAAAATATTTCTCTTTCGATCACTTTCCATCGTCGGCAAGCCTTCATGAACTGGCCAAGGACCAAATTTTGCTTGCTTTGAAGAAATAAACGCAGCTGTATGCAAGCCATAATCACGATATTTTTGAGAATATTCTATAAAAACAGCTTCACTTAACCCTGTATATTCCTGTGGATAAAAATTGTGACAACCAATTAAATTATCAATTTCAGGATCATATGACATGATACTATCTAAATAATTGGTACCACGACTTATATTCAATTCTATTTTTAATCCATAAGGATTATGAGTCATTGCTGCTTCTTCTAAACCACTGAAGCCTTCATCTAGACGAAGCCCCCAAACTCCTAGTTCATGAAAAAACTTCAAATCATGATAATCAATCTTTAATTCCTTAAACAAAACTGGGTTGATATCAACAATTGTTTTAAATCCTAGTTGATTAGCATAAGTGACATCTTCTTTAAGACGGGCTAGTAAATCAATACCGCTAGCACTCTTTAATTGTAAAAGTGACGAAAAAATACGTTGGTAACCATATTTTTTAGCTAAATCTATATATGTTTTATCTTGTTCAAAGGTACTCTGCTCAGGATAAAGTGAAATTCCTAATTGTTTCATTGTTATAACTCCCTAATTAAGCTTCTGTTTGAGGCTTGACATTATTAGCAGCCTTAACAAATGGTACATAAATCAAGAAACCAATTACCATGTTGATTAGTTGCAAAACAACTGATCGCCAATCCATTGTACCAACAAATGCATTAAGAATAGGCGGCATCGACCAAACAATTTGCGTTCTAACTCGTGAAACTAACCCCAAACTCAATGCCGCATATGATGTTGAAACCATAATTAATGGTGCAATTATAAACGGTATGAAATAGATTGGATCCAAGACGATTGGCATTCCAAACATTATTGGTTCATTAATATTAAAAATTCCTGGTACTAAGGATAATTTAGCCACTGCACGCTGATCTTCACGTGTTGAAAAAGCTAAAATTGCAAGAATTAATAGTAATGTAGAACCAGCACCACCGATCCACACATAAAGATCAAAATCAGATCTTGTCCACAAATATGGTAAAGTTTGTCCTTTATGGGCAGCATTCATGTTAGCGATTAAAGCTGTCGTCCAAATACTTTCAATAACTGGTGCCAACACGTTACTTCCATGAATACCAAAGAACCAGAATAACTGGACCAAGAATGTTATTAGCAAAACAGACCAGTAACCTTGACTAACTTTCATTAATGGATCCTGTATTGTCTTAGAAATAAAGTCAATTACCGTTGTTTGGTTAAGACTAAATAGATAATTAATAATACCAACTACATATAAACCGGCAGTTGCAGGAATAATTCCAGTAAAAGCTTTAGCTACTGCTGGCGGAACTGTATCAGGCATTTTTATTGTGATATTTTTCTTCATCAACCAGATATATATAGTTACCGAAATAGCACCCATAATCATTACTGTAAAGAAACCAGCTGCTCCAAAGTATTTACTAAAGTTAAAATAACCCCATGAAGTTACATTTTTACCTGTAATAACGGCGCCCGCATCAGTTAAAGCCTTCGTATCACCTTGAGAAAGTGTATTCTTCAAAACCAAAACAAAGTTTTGGGGTAAGCCCATAATGAAAGTTCCTAAGGTAACTAGTCCACCCGTAATTGGTTCTACCTTATATTGAACACATAACTGGTAACCAAATGTAAATGAAAATAACAACCCCAAAATAGCAGTTGAGCCTGTCCAAACCATTGCATTAATTCCAATTAGCCATTGCATTGAATTAACAAAGCTTGTCCAGCCAAATTGATTTGGTAAATCTCTAACCAAAGAATTTATAACATTTGCTACTGAGCCTGCTAGCATCAATGGCATCATCGCAATAAAAGCATCACGTAAAGCAATTAACCAGCGAATCGAACCAATCTTAGCAGCAATTGGAACAACGTGTTTATTTAACCAATTAATTAAAGCATTCATAATTTCCCTCCTACTCTTTACTTTGTTAGTATATCATAATTATGTAAGCGTTAAATGGTATATACAAAAAAGGTAGATAAAATCAACATTTTATCTACCTTTATATATATAATTTTAGTCAGTTATTTGTTTGTAGTAGCGTAATCTGCAATATTTAAGGTTTGCTGGAAACCATTACTACCAACAATAGTTAAAACAGTATTATTATTACTAAATTGAACCGTGCTTGCAGCTACACCATTTGCAGTTGCTACCACTTGAACAATCTGGTTGGCTTCATCCATTGTCAAATTCTTTAAATCATTAACTACTATCTTTTTACCGTTTAATGCAGCTTTAGCCTTGGTAATCTTGTTAATTTCATTCTTAACATTTGCAATGGTTGAACTAGCATTATTAACCTGTGTACCAGAAGTTACTGCATTATCATATGCATCACGCAAAGTTTTAGCTGATAATTTGTAAGCATCACTGCTTCTAACACTAGCTACTTCAGCTAAAGCATCTTGTAATGGCTTTTTGTCAGTTGCAGTTGCCATCACAGTTTCATCTTTAGCACTTTCTTCTGTATTCACTGGAACTAACTTGTCACCACTTATACTGCTAATGTCGCTTGCTTTCAGATAACCATTCTTGTCACTTTGTAACTTGTAGAATAATTCAGCTTTATTTTCACTCTCAACCCAAATGTAACGCAATTCAGTTACACGAGCTGTGTGACCTTTAGCAAATGTTTTGGTTGATTGTAAAATACCCTTATTGTTATAAACATTGGCATCGTTACCCAACGTTGCGATCGTACCAGTTTGATTATCTTCTGGTTTATTCTCATTTGAAGGTGATAATTGCTTACCTGTTATGACGCCAACGTTACTTTTCTTAATCCATTGATCGTCACCTGGGTATTTAGCATCACTAATGTGATAGTAAAGCTTACCATCAATATATTGCAACTTATCAACTTGAACCTTTTGACCCTTTTTAATTAGCTGATCACCGGAATTACCTTTACCATCATAAACATAAGCATTCTTACTCAAGGTAATAACAGTTGCATCATTCTGATTATCACTAGGTGTCCGGTCATTATCGTTTTTTGACGGTTTCTTATTACTTGGCTTTAATTTCGCACCAGTTGTTGAGCCAACATTTACAGCTTTAATGAATTGGTTAGTTTGTCCACCAATTCTGTAATATAATTTGCTACCAATGTACAGTAATTGATCAACTGTAACAACTTGACCTTTCTTCAGCTTCTTTTTAGCAGTTTTACCTTTAGCATCGTAAATGTAAGCATTACTCTTTAACTTCGCAGTAGTTGAAGCTGGAGTTGGTTTAGTTGTGGCCTTTTTGCCGTCAACTTTTTTACCATCAACATAACCAACATTTGCTGCTTTGATAAAGGCACCACCACCAAGATCATAATATTCTTTATTATTAATAGTCTTTTTGGCACTGTACTTAACTGTATAGCCTTTAGCAATTACCGTATTCTTAGAACTGCCCATGTAAGTCTTTAACCGCTTACCATTTTTATCATACACATAAGCATTACGACTTAATTTGATTTTTCCTTGCTGTGAGGTTGCTTTTTTAGACGAGTTTTTCTTAGTTTTGGCTGGCTTATTAGCAGCTTGGACTAAAGCAACTTGACTTACACTTAAAATTGGACTAACCCCAATTAATGCAGCCGTTGATACAGTTATTAATTTATGACTTAATTTCATTTATTTCTCTACCTCGTAAAATTTAAATTTCATCATATAATATTGTATACTAATACAACCTTTTTTTAAATGAAGTTTGTAATAGCTTACTTTTTCTTAAGAATCAGATAATCATTTCGACATTATCTTTATCATTTTTAAGCATTAGTGACTTAATAGTATTATTTTTTAGTTAATTACTTTTTATTTCCAATTAGGATCATTGGCTAACGGCAATTTATGCCAGTAATTTGGCTTATTTACTTGTCGCCCACGGGCAATTGCTAAATCATATTGGTCAACATCTTTAGTAATCGTTGAGTCAGCAGCTATAAAGGCATGATCTGCAACATTAACCGGCGCTACCAAAGTTGCACCTGAACCTATAAATGCTCGGTCTCCAACAGTTGTATGATCTTTTTTAACACCATCATAATTTGCAAAGATAGTTCCACACCCTACATTAACATCTTTTCCTAGTGTAGCATCTCCAACATAAGTTAAATGACCTACTTTTGAATTTTCTCCAATTTCTGCATTTTTAATTTCTACAAAGTTGCCAATATGGGCACCTGACCTAATTATAGCTTGTGAACGCAAATGAGAGTTGGGACCGATATCACTGTGATCGTCCATCTCAGCCCCTTCAATTGTTGACGATGTAATTGTTACATCATTACCAACTTTTGAATCAATAATCCTTGAACCAGAGGTAACTAAACAATCATTGCCGATTACTGTCTTACCTTTGATCACAACATTGCCCTCAATCTGTGTATCACTGCCGATTTCAACACCAGCATCAATATATGCAGTTTCAGGATCTACAAAAGTGACCCCATTACACATATGTTTTTTATTAATACGTCTCTGCATGATTTTGGTAGCCTGTGCCAACGCAACACGATCATTGACACCAATACTTTCACTGAAATCGTGCATTTTATATGCGCCAATTCGCTGTCCTTTATTTCGCAAAATCTCTAAGACATCAGTAAGGTAATATTCACCTTGCGCATTATGATTAGTTACTTGCTTGAGAGCTTTAAACAATTGTTTATTGTCAAAACAAAAAACGCCTGTATTAATTTCTTTAACTTTTAATTCTTCAGAATTCCCATCTTTTTGCTCAACAATCCGTAAAACATTATCCTGTTCATCACGAATAATTCTTCCGTACCCATATGGATTAGGAGCTTGCGCTGTTAAAACTGTTGCCGCATTACCTTTATTTTGATGATAATTAAATAATTTTCGGAAAGTCTCACTAGTAAATAATGGTGTATCTCCAGTTATTACCAGTGTCGCTCCTTCTTGTCTTGAAAGTTGCTTTTCTGCGGTTAAAACCGCATCACCTGTTCCCAACTGTTTTTTTTGTAAAACAAATTCAGACTTACCAGCTAATACTTTTTTTACTTCTTCAGCACCATTACCAACAACCGTTACTATTTTATCTGGCTCAATTGCCTGTGCGGCCTCAACCACATGTTCAACCATCGACTTACCACAAACTTGATGCAAAACCTTATACAGCTTTGATTTCATTCGTGTACCTTTACCGGCTGCTAATACAACTACAAACTTTTTCATTAATTCCGGCCTCTTTATATTCTTAAATTATTATTTTATTTTATCATATCATCAGGTAACCTAAAAATGGTTAAAGTTTGTATGTGATATAAGAGTACCAGGTTCAGCTAAAATCACATTCTTCTTACTATCTACACAAGTAATTCTTATTAATGACAAATGATCTTCGATTAACTTTTCATCATCAAAATCGGCTTCACACAAAACACAAACACCAGAAATATTACTATTAAATTCCTTAACTAACTGTTGCATACCCGTTAACGTTCCACCTGCCATCATGAAATCATCTACTAATAGAACATTTGAATTTTTATTTAAAACTCTAGTCGGTAATTCCATTTTTGATACCCGATCAAGTGAAGAAGAAATATAATTAACCGAAACGGTCGCCCCTTCTGTCACTTTGGAACGTTTACGAGCAATAATAAACGGAACATTTAAATAACGTGCGACAGCCTGTGCCAATGCTATTCCCTTGGTTTCAATAGTCATTACTACATCAATATTGGAGTATGCATAACGCGTTGCTATTAGTCTACCAATTTTGTCTAAATCTTGTGGATTACCTAAAATATCCGAAAGATAGACAAATCCGCCCGCCAAAATTCTATTGGGATCCTCAATTCTACTAGCTAAGTCTTCTAAATATTGTTGGGCGTGTTCCATCCCCCAAAATGGAATATACCGTACACCCCCAGCAGCACCAGCTACTGTTTCTAAAATCCCATCTTGATTAGCAGCTAACGTATGCTTTAAAATTGCAAGATCTTCCGAAATTGAAGATTTAGCAGCATCATAGCGTTTTGCAAAAAAAGGCAATGAAATCAAGTCATGTGGTCGTTCCATTAAATACTTGGTCATATCAACCAATCTCTCTGAACGTTTCATAAATTTTCCTCCCTAATGTTTGGTTTTTGCCAGTTACTACTATACACTGAACCACAAAAAAAGGCACTAACATTTACAAAATGTTATTACCTCCACAAATGCTAATTAATCAACTTAATCAGTTATATCATCAAATTTTAAAGTGATATTTTTAGTCAATAAATCCGTGTAGCTATAAGAAACATGTTTGAAATTATTTTGATCTTGGTCTAAATCGACTACAAACACAGCTGGAAATGTTTCTTTTAAAATCCCTCGTCTTTTAGTAACTTTCTTACGTCCTGCTCTTGCAACGACTGTAATTGGGTCACCTAGGTGTGAATCCAATTTTTCTTTAATGGTAATAATAGATGTTGGCACTAATAACAACTCCTTTGAGTCGAATTTTACCACTTTATCATCATTTTTTCAATACTTTTTAAGAGCAAGTCTGTAACAACATTATCTTTTTGACTTAATTGCCTGTGCCAACATAACAAATTGAGAAATAGCCAATTGTTCCGGTCTAACTCTTGGATCAAGATGCAACTTTGCCAATAATTGCTTACGACTATCGGGATCTGGCAAAATATTTTTAAGATTATTATTTAAAGTTTTACGTCGTTGGCCAAAACACATTTTCACTATCCAATTAAAATATTCTGGATCGCCCACAGCAATTTTTTGTTCTAAAGGCTTTAATATCACTACACTTGAATCAACCTTTGGTTGAGGAGTAAAGGAACTGCTTTTAACCGTTAAAGCAATTTTAATACTCATTTCAGTTTGCACACCAATTGTTAGTGGACCGTAATCTTTATTATTGGGTTTAGCTTGAAGCCGTTCAGCCACTTCTTTTTGCATCATTAAGGTTAAACTACTAAAATTCATGGCTTTATTCAAAAAGAAAATTATCGGCGTTGTGATGTAATAGGGCAAATTGGCAACTACTTTTATTGGCTTATTTAAATCAAAGAAGCCCTCAAGATCATGTTTAAAATCAGCTTGCAAAATATCTTTCATTAAGAGCCGAAAACGATCATTAAGAGCAACACCATTAACTTTAATTGGTAACTCATTGTGCAAAATTTCTGGCAAGCTATCATCAACTTCGTAAGCAAAAACCTTAGCTCCTGCCAGTAAAAGTTGTTCCGTCAAAGACCCAATTCCAGGTCCAATTTCTATTACCTGATCATCTTGTCCAATTTCAGCTGCTTGAACAATTCCTTGAATGGCATTTAAATCAATCAAAAAATTTTGTCCTAAATTTTTCTTAGCCCGAACAAAATAGCGATTAATGATCGCTTGCGTCCTAACCATAGAGCCAATTGGCATTTCATTATTCATTATTAGCCTCCTTGACTGCAGCTTTCAATTGAGCTAAAGGCACATTGAAAGTACGCAAACGCTTATAAAATTGCTTTGCATTTCCATAACCAATTCGCAAAATTATTCCCACTTTTTCACGCAATTGTCGTGAACCTTGACCACTAGATAAGCCAAGCTTTCGATAAGCATATAGCGTTAAATCACTAGCAGGTGGTTGAATCTCACGTAAATCACTTAGAGCTTTGCCTAGTGCTTGTCTTGAAGCATGTTCAACCCCCAATGAATTGCCTCTATTATGCGGCTCGCCTTCCTTACGAGTAATAAAAGCCTGCTTAGCCTTAGGAACTGCTTCAGTCACAAGACGCCGAATGCGTTCACCATTTAAATCAGGATCAGTTAAAATTATTATTTCTCGTTTTTTACTTAGTTCTTTCAACTCTTCTAAAACAGATGCCGGAACATCCGAACCATTTGTTTCAATTGTTTCAATACCAGGGAAAAATTGCTTTAGACGAATTGTATCGTCTTTTCCTTCGACAACCACAACTGCATTAAATTTTTTTTTAGTTAAGACCATAAACCCTCATCGTATTTTTATATGTTATTTGTGCAACTTCTTCTATCGAAATACCTTTTAATTGAGCAATAGCTTGACCAACATAGTAAACGTATCCCGGTTCATTTTGATGACCACGATACGGTTTAGGAGTTAAAAAGGGCGCGTCTGTTTCTAGCAGCAACCTATTCAAAGGTGTCTTTTTAACCGCTGCATGAACTTCTACTGCCTTAGTAAATGAGGCTACACCAGAATAAGAAAAATATACATTTAAGTCCAAAAACTTATTTAGCCAGTTAACATCCCCATTAAAACTATGCAAAATTGCGCCGTATTCCAAATCACTATGCTTTAAAATTTCATAGCAATCGCCAAAGGCATCCCTAGTGTGGATATCTACCGGCTTTTCCATCTCATGAGCAACTTCAATCTGTCTTGCAAAAACCTCACGTTGTTTTGATCGTGGTGATTCATCCCAATAATAGTCAAGACCAATTTCTCCCATTGCCACCACGCCAGGAATTTGTAACTGTTCAATTATCGTATCCTCAGCTTTTTGATCATAGTCTTTAGCAACATCTGGGCAATAACCCACCATGGCATATACTTTTTCAAAACGCTGACTTAGTTCTATTGCTCTTTTATTAAATTCAGGATCCTGCCCCACGCAAATTACTTTTGTTACACCTAGCTTTTGGGCGCGATCAAGGTAAAATTCTTCCCTACCTCGAAATGGCTCATCTTGTAAATGCGTATGGTTATCAATTATTTCCATTAGCCTAATTCTGCTCCAAGTTCATGCTCATCGCCTACTATCGCAAGTTTTACTTGTCCGCCTTGTTCACTTGATAAAAGCATTCCTTGACTTAATTGACCCAACATTTTACGTGGTTTCAAATTTGTTACTGCCAGTACTTTCTTACCTAAAAGCTCATTAGCATTCGGATAAAATTTACGAATCCCACTTAAAATCTGTCGTTCTTGACCGTTCCCAAAATCAAGTTGGAATTGGAGCAATTTATCCGAACCCTTAACAGGTGCAACGGCAAGAATTTTACCCACTTGTATTTTAACCTTATCAAAATCATCAATTGTAATTTCCTTGTCTTGCCCTTTTTCACTACGACTTTGTTTCTTAGGCTTGGCTTTAGCCATCTCATCTTTAATATATTTAATTTCTTCTTCAGGTTTCAGTCTTGGATAAATTGGTGTTGGCTTAGCAACTACCTTGATGTTCCAATCATATGCTCCAAAATTAAGCTGTTTTTGACTTTCATCGTTCCAATCAAGACCTAATTGCTTAAACATCTCAATAGGTGTCCTGGTCATAATTGGTGCAATTAACAAAGCAATTATACGTAAGCTCTCTGCTAAGTTAGACATTACCCGTGCAAGTTCAGCAGTTTTTCCTTCCTTGTTTAAAGTCCATGGCGTGGTTTCATCTATATACTTGTTGGCACGACTAACTAGTTTCCAAATATCGTCAATTGCCTGAGTAAAATGAAGTGTATCCATTTCTTGATGATAATTAATAATAATTTCAGCAGCAGTTTGTGCTAAATCTTCTCCAAATTGATCTTGTTCACCCGCAACTTGAGTAATAAGACCATTTTGATATTGATTAATCATCGAAACAGTTCGATTTAATAAATTACCTAAATCATTCGCTAAATCATAATTGACACGTTCTACAAAATCTTCCGGAGTAAATATTCCATCTGAACCAAACGGTAGTGCCCGCATTAGATAGTAACGCAATGCGTCAACGCCGTATCGACTAGTAATTGATTCAGGATAAACGGCATTACCCTTGGACTTGGACATTTTACCATCCTTCATCAATACCCAGCCATGACCAATAATATGCTTAGGTAGTGGCAAGCCTAATGCCATCAACATAATTGGCCAGTAAATTGTGTGGAACCGGACTATTTCTTTACCAACTAAGTGAATATCTGCAGGCCAATATTTTCTGAATAGCGAATCATCATCTGAACCATATCCCAATGCCGTAATATAGTTAGACAAAGCATCGATCCAAACGTAAACAACATGTTTAGGATCACTTGGCACAGGAATTCCCCAAGAAACAGTTGTCCTTGTTACTGATAAGTCCTCTAGTCCTGGTTTGATAAAATTATTGACCATTTCTTTTTCTCGAGAATGAGGCAAAATAAATTCAGGATGATCTTGATAGTATTGATAGAGTCGATCTGCATATTTACTCATTTTGAAGAAATAAGATGGTTCCTTAACTAGTTGCACCTCATGACCAGATGGCGCTTTACCGCCAATTACATTACCGACATCATCCTTATAAACCTCGGCCAGTTGAGATTCTGTGAAATATTCTTCATCCTCAACTGAATACCAGCCGGTATATTCTCCAAGATAAATGTCACCTTGATTTAGCAGTTGTTCAAAGATTTTTTGAACTCCTTTAACATGTTGCTCGTCAGTTGTACGAATAAATTTGTCATATGAAATATCCAAACTTTTCCATAACTTTTGGTAGGTAGCAGCCATATCATCTACAAATTTCTGTGGCTTGATGCCTTTTGCTTCAGCCTTTTGTTCAATTTTTAAACCATGTTCATCCGTTCCAGTTAAAAAGAAAGTATCAAACCCCTGCGTACGCTTATAGCGTGCCATCACATCTGCAGCAATCGTTGTATAAGCGTTACCGATAGTTAAACGGCCAGACGGATAGTAGATTGGGGTGGTAATGTAAAAAGTTTTTTTATCAGCCATATTCATTTTCTCCTTAAGTTTCATCTAATTTATTATATTATACTACACCACCAAAAAAGGGAATTCTCTTCAGAATTCCCTTTGCTTGTGTACTTATCGAATTGGATAATTCTCAAATTAAGAATTTTTCACTTTTCAAATAGTAATGCTTAATCAACGTTGTTAATAGAATATATAGCACCAAAATTCCTAAAACTACCCACATAAAACTTAGTGGCATACGACCAAATCCCAATTTGGTAGCTAGAAATGAAAATGGAATTAAAGTACCAATGATTCCAGCACCAAACGTTGCAACGATGACAGTTGTTGTAGCGTGTTGCCCAATAAAAGGTAGGTGTCGATCTCGTAAAGCATGAATTACCATCTCTTGTGTCCACAGTGATTCAATAAACCATCCCGTGTGGAACAGAGCTATAAATGCAACCTGATTACTTGGACTAATTGCATTGAAATTTCCACCTACTAGATGAGGACAAATGATAAAGTATAACAAGCTAAAAGTTACAATATCAAAAACCGATGATGTCGGGCCAAAGTAAAACATGAACTTTGGTAATTTTTTGGTTGACCAAATTCTTGGTTCTTTCAAATAATCATTCGACATCTCATCAAATGGCAGAGACAAGCAACTTGTTCCATATAGCAAGTCAAGAACTAATAATTGTAATGGTAACATAGGTAAGAATGGTAAAAACGACGAGGCAACTAAAATCGATAAGATATTGCCAAAATTAGACGATAAAGTAATCTTAATGTACTTCGTAGTATTGCCAAAAACCTTTCGTCCAATCCTAACTCCAGTTTCTAAAACGTTCATATCCTTGTGTAACAAGATAATATCTGCAGATTCCTTAGCAATATCTACCGCTGTATCCACAGATATTGAAACATCTGCCGCCTTCATTGCCGGCGCGTCATTGATTCCATCACCCATATAACCAACAGTATGACCATTCTGCTTTAACAGATTAATTATTTTGGTTTTATCTTCTGGCGATAGCTTAACGAAAATGTTGCATTCCTCAACCATCTTGGCTAGCTCTTCCGGACTCTTGTTTTCTAAGTCCGCTCCTGAATATATCGTATTAACACTTAAACCAACTTGCAGGCCAATCGTTCTGGTAACTGCTTCATTATCACCTGTCAAAATTTTAACGGTAATTCCATCACTCTTCAAGCGAGCTAATGCATCCTTAGCACTTTCTTTCGGCGGATCAAGAAAAGCTAAGAATCCACACAAAATTAAATCATTTTCATCTTCAACAGAAAATTCTCCAACGGGAGCAGGATTACGCTTATATGCAATCATAATTACCCGAAGACCATCATCGTTCATGTCATTAACTTTTGCCATTACCTTTTGCTTACGTTCGGAGGTTAACGGTAAAATTTGCCCATCAACTTCAATCTTGGTCGAAACGGCAATCATTTCTTCAGATGCACCTTTAGTAACAAGTAAATGTTCACCATGTTTGCGATCTGAATTTGCCACAACCACGCTCATTCTTCTTCTGGAAAAGTCAAATGGAATTTCATCAATTTTATTGTAGTCACGTTGCATCTCATTAATATCTAATTCATCACCTGCAGCTTCAATAATTGCTTTATCAATCAGATTTTTCATTCCGGTTTGATAATATGAATTAAGATATCCTAATTCTAAAACATGCGAATTTTCATGCAGGTTTAAGTCATAGTGGCGTTCCAAAACAACTTTATCCTGTGTCAAAGTTCCAGTCTTATCAGTACATAAAATATCTGCCGAACCAAAGTTCTGAATCGAGTTCATCTTTTTAACGATTGTTCCCTTTTTAGACATCTCAATTGAACCCTTTACCAAGTTGGTAGTAACAATTACTGGTAACATTTCTGGAGTTAATCCTACTGCTGTCGCAATAGAAAAAATCAGTGCGTTGATCCAATCGCCCTTGGTTAAACCATTAATAATAAAAACAAGCGGTGCAATAATTGCTGTCATAATAATTAATAGTTTAGAAACATTTTTTATTCCAACGTCAAAAGCAGTATTCTTTACATCCTGATGAGCAATATCGTGAGCCAACTTACCAAACATTGTCCGCTCACCTGTTGCAAAAACAACTCCCAATCCAGACCCAGAGACTATCGTCGTACCCTCATAAAGAATATTAGGATAATTTAAATAATCACGTTCTGAACCAATTTTAGGTTTCCGAGTTGCAATTTTTTCAATAGGATTTGATTCACCGTTTAAAGAACTGGATGAGCAAAAGAGGTCTTTGCTTGTAAGAAGCTTCATATCTGCCGGTACCATATCCCCTGCAGCTAATCTAATTACATCGCCAACAACTACTTCACTAGTATCAATTTCCTGATCTTTGCCCTCACGCACAATATCCGTTGTAATTGAAACCATCTTAAGCAGCGAGTCAACTGCGTTAGAAGATCTGACATTTTGAATAAAATTAGTAACTCCTGATATAATTATCATTATTACCATAATTAAAACAGTGGTTAAGTCTTTTTGACCAGCTGGAACAAAAATGTAGTCTGTACATAAGGATAACGCTGCTAAAACCAATAGGACTAATGTAAATGGTGTGATAAACGCCTCCGTTAAGAAATGCAGTTTGGAATTGTGCTTGTTAGAAGCAATTGTATTAGAACCATATTCCTCACGATTTCGAACAACCTGTTCACTAGTTAGCCCATCACTACTAGCATGAAGTCGGGCCAAGGTTTCAGATCTACTTTCTTGTGCAATCTTTTTAACAAGTTCTAGATCTTTGTTGCTAGCCGCGTCAGTAGTTTTTCTACGCATCATCTCACTCCTTTTCTATTAAAAAATGCAAACAAACTAAAAAAGGATCCTACGTGCATCGTTAGGGATCCTCTTTTAAACAAGGTATCTTTGAAGTACTCGTCGTTCAGTTTTAACACTACGTGACGTAAGCTTAGGCTAGCTACCTGGTTACCGCCTTAAATCGACGGTAACTATTTAACTCGTTGGCATCTCTGGATGTTTCTGGGCGATAGCATGTGTTCACATAGGAGTCTCACCTAACAGTTTATTTGTTTTTCTTATCAGTATTGCGAGTGTATCAAAACAAGATACATAAGTCAACTTTTATTTATTTTTCAAATGCAAATTATTTTTAAAAAAATAAACTAAACAACCAATTATGATTACTAAGGCAAATGCAATTGGCAATGCCACTCTTCGTGGATGTGCAATTTGATCACGCTCTTGATTAGTTAAATCGTATTTATCAAGTGAATATTGATACTTTTGATCAATTGTTGTTGCGCATGCCCTAAAAACAAACCTTAATCCCTGATTAAATTTACGGCGATTGCTAGAACGTAAAGCATCAGACTGTGAACGGATAATGTTACTGCGAACATCCGCAGTAAATGCACCATGAAGGTCTTTACTAGAGTATATCTGGACGTTACGCTTGTTGTTTTTGCTTCCAACAACAATAAATACTGAACGCTTAGATTTGGTTAACTTTTGTGGCGTTAGATGGTCAATTCGGTTAACTGTCTCAACAATTATTTTAGGTTGTTCACTTGTTTGAAAATAGCGGTTATTCTTTGCAGTAATTAATTTTGTTGTTTCCCTTTCCAAAAGATTGCTCTTATCCTTTATATTAGGACTTGAAAATGCCGTTAAATTTAAAAATATCGCTGCTAAAAATACTAAAAATGCTATCTTAGTTTTCAGCATTTTCCAGTTTATGCGCCAATTGTTCCACATACTGGCGATTAATTTTAATTTGCTCATAAGGAACCTCACAATCTTTCAAAAGGTCAATTACTAGTGGATTATCATGATAATCAAAGTAGTAATTGACTTTTTTTATACCAGCTTGCATTAACGCTTTGGAGCAATTATAACAAGGAAAATGCGTTACATAAATTTCTGTATTATCAGTTGAAACACCATTGCGAGCACACTGAATTAGTGAATTCATTTCAGAGTGAATTGTCCGTACGCAGTGTCCATCAACAAATTGGTGTCCCACGTCATCACAGTGTGCTTCACCTGAAACCGAACCATTATACCCCGTACCAATAATTCGATTAGCTTTAACCAGAACACTCCCCACAAGAGCTCTATCACAAGTTGATCGCTGGGCGATCACCAATGCTTGCATCATAAAGTATTGTTTCCAAGGAATTCGTTTACGCATCATTTTGCCTCTTATTAAAGTAGTTTAATCCAATTGCATCGCGCACTTCAGATAAGGTTTGCTCTGCAACATCATTAGCTTTTTTGGATCCCATTTCAAGCATTTCATAAACATCAGATAAATTTTTTTCATATTGAGCACGCCGTTCACGAATTGGAGCCAATTCCCTTTCCATTACCTGATTTAAATAACGTTTAATCCTAACATCACCTAAACCGCCCATTTGATATTCTTCCTTTAATTCTGCCACCTTATCTTTATCTGGATCGAAAATATCAAGATAAGTAAAAACAGTATTACCCTCAATCTTACCAGGATCTTCCACATGAACATGAGTGGGGTCGGTAAACATTGACATGATTTTCTTTTGAACAGTGGCAGAATCATCTGATAAATAAATTGCATTATCCAAAGATTTCGACATTTTGGCATTGCCATCTAGGCCCGGCAGTCTTCCCTGTCCTTTTTTAGGGAAATAACCTTCTGGCTCGACCAAAACATTGCAGTCATAAACCCGATTAAAAGTCCGTACAATTTCGCGAGTTTGTTCAAGCATCGGCTCCTGATCATCACCCACGGGAATAATAGTCGCCTTAAAAGCAGTAATGTCAGCAGCTTGAGATACAGGATAATTCAAAAATCCAACCGGAATAGAATCATTAAAACCTTTCTGCTTAATCTCACTTTTCACAGTTGGATTACGTTCCAAGCGGCTAACTGTCACTAAGTCCATGTAGTAGGCAGTGAGCTCAAATAAAGCAGGAATCTGTGATTGAATAAAAATTGTTGAAATCTCAGGATCAATTCCAACTGCAAGATAATCAAGCGCAACTTGGATTAAACTATTACGAATTTTTTCAGGATTACGAGCATTATCAGTAAGCGCCTGCGTATCAGCAATCATAATATAAGGATGATACTTACCAGAATTTTGCAACTTTACCCGATTTTTCAACGAGCCAATATAGTGACCTACATGTAATTTTCCTGTTGGACGGTCGCCAGTAAGGATAACTTTCTTTTTCATTATAATTTGCCTTCTTTAAAAATTAAAATTCTTTTTAATGAGATAATTATAGTTAATTCTATCAAAAATCAAGTAATGAATAAATATGGAGGATAAAATGTGTCACCAATTTCAAATACCTACTTTAGCAAAAATTAAAAAATACTTAATTAATGACTTAAAATTACCGTTAGTCGAGCCAACAACTTCTTTACCTGAAAATATTAATGTTTTTCCTAAAAATCAAGTTCCAGTTTTGCTTTATCAGAATGAACAACTTCTACTTAAATCTAAATCCTGGGGCTACCCTAGTCCATTTAACCATCAAAAAGTAGTTTTTAATGCTCGTATTGAACATTTTTTTGAAAAAAAGCCATCAATGTGGGATCAATCTTTTGCTAAGTCGCGCTGTTTAATTATCACTAAGCAATTTTTTGAATCAAGTAGACAAACTTATACTGCCCCAAATGGTCACAGATACCATGAAAACTTCAGGTTCCTAAACCCTAATGAACCATTAACAATGATAGCGGGTATTTATCAAAATGATCATTTTTCAATGGTTACAACTAAGCCTAATAGTATAATGGCTCCTATTCATAACCGCATGCCTCTCATTATTCAGTCTAGCGAATTACGCCAATGGTTATTTCAAAACTTCACTTCACTTGTTGATCGCCATAAAATAGACTTAGTTGTCAGACAAACACCACATGATATGCGCTAATCAACTAATTTTAAAACAAGGCTTGGCTTTAATCTAAAAACATGGTAAACTATCTCAGTAACGCGGGTATAGTTTAATGGTAAAATGTTAGCTTCCCAAGCTGAAGATGCGGGTTCGATTCACGCTATCCGCTTAATTAAAAAAGACAACAGTTTAAAAGCTGTTGTCTTTTTTGATTAAGTCATAATAATTAAGATTATCCCATTTAAAATTGCCAAGTAAATCGGCATCCACAAAGTTTGTGTGTGAAGATATGACCAAGCAAAAATCGCACCAAAAAGTGCATTAATAAGCAAAAGTAGCGGTGAAGCTTGCCAATTAAGCACACTATATAAAATTCCGGATGTTAGAATTCCTTCAAGGGCTGTCATTAATGTATTACGTCGAAAAGTATAATTAAATAAAAAGCCAGTGATTAAAAACTCTTGCAAAATTGGCAAAACAACTCCTAGAGCAACTAACATAAACCAATAATTTGATACCGATTCATGCCGTAAATAAATCGTTTGAAAACCGTATAGCCTAAGTCTTGCATATGATTGTAGCCACGAAACAAAGATTCTTAGAGCGGTCACAACGATTGTTAAGATAATGGTCAAGCTAAAATTATTAAGCCAGCTTCCCGAAAATTCCCGATCGAAGTACCGCTGTTCACGATTAAATCGATAAGTAAAAAACAACAAAATCATTAATGATACTAAGCCAAATAAAATCAGATCCCAAAGATGAAGTGGCGAATTCATAGCCACTAGTTTAATAACACCAGCAACCATTAGGTAGCCAATGATATAAAATATATAGCGAATCAAATTCCCTTCTCTTGAAGCTGGTGTATTCACAAAAATTACTCCTATCTAGTTTTATGCCTTCTAAGTCCTATATTATAGCAAAAAACACAGAGTTTATGAATTGGCAGTTAGTTTTTCTATTCCACTTTAATATTATTAATATCATCTAATTTAACTTGTTGACCGTCTACAATGATTACTTCTGCATTATAACCTTCAACTACCCCTGTAATATCTGCCGACAATTGATCGTTACTATCAATTATTTTTACTTGAATATGAACTCGGCGATGATTGCTATACGCTCGCAATAACTGCATACCAATTTCTTCTTGAGTCATTTCTTTTCTCAATGTATACCGTACTTTACGCTTACTCTGATTGCACATTATCGCCTGAGTATGATCACTTAAAAAGAAACCTTGCCACTTTTTCATTTTGCGATCATGATAATTGGCAAAAAAATCCAAAACTATTTTGTCAAAATCACTCATATAAATCGCCACCATTATGTCCACCAACTAAATTGCTACGCTTAATTGCCGTTGCACCATGTAATAAACTTGAGGCCTTAACTAGACTTGTAAATCCGTATTTTTGATGAATTGAATCAATAGTTTTATTTATCATACTTTTCTTAATCTGCTGACTTGGCGTCAGTAAGAATGTCATCTGCTCATAATTAGCTGAGGTTAAATGGCTGCAACTCACGCTTAAAAGCCTGACAGGTTCACCATGCCAATTTTTTCGAAAAAGATTTATCAGTGCACAATTTAAAAACTGATCATCGTTAGTTGGAGTTATCTTTTGCTGAACATTAAATCCCTTGCTTTTACCATGATAAGAACGGGAAAAGCCTACATATAAACTTAAACATTTTGCTTGAAAATTATACGCACGTAATCTTGCTGCCACCTGTTCAACGATTTCACGCAAAACAATTTCTATTTCTCGTTGAATCGTATAATCATAATTTAAAATTTGAGAATTACCATAACTTGGGGATTCTGGAGAAGACTTTTCACTAATAATACTGCGATCAACACCCCAACTCGTAGCAAACAATTGAGCACCAATTATGCCAAATTCATTTGTTAAAATCGTTGGATTAGTATGTGCTAGATCATACATGTTCTTAATCCCCATTCGTTGCAAATGCTGAGCGGTTTTTTTACCAATTCCCCAAACATCTTCTAAATTAGAAATTTTCCAAATAGTATCAGGAACATCAATATAGTGCCAATAGTCAATCATTGAATATCGGTGTTTAGCTGAAATATCCATAGCTAATTTAGCCAGTAATGGATTTTCTCCTATACCGCAGGTAGTATAAAGACCTAAACTATTCTTAATTTCTACTTGTATTTTTCGCGCTACCAGGTAAGGATCATCACCAAATAATTGCCATGACTTGGTCATATCGACCATGCTTTCATCAATTGAATATACATGAATATCTTCGTCGGCCGCATATTTCCGAAAAATATCTAGTATCTGCATGCTACGTTTAATATAAAGATTCATATGTGGTTCAACCAATATTAAATCGGGAGCCACTTTTTTTGAAGGAAGGTCACGTACTCGCATAACATTCGTCAATCCATATTTTTTCTTAGCTAAGGGAGAAGCCGCCATAATCAGTCCTGAGCCATAGTTAAGATTGGGACGATGTGATACAACCGCTAATACTGCTCGCATTGGATTTAATCCTAATGCAAGTGCTTCGCAACTTGCGAAAAATGATTTATTATCAATCATAAAAATCACGTGGTGTGGTTCATAACGATAATCATACATTGATTCTGCTCCTTTTCGCGAACGTAAGTTTGCTTTTGAAACAATTATACAAACGTAAGTTCGATTAAGCAAGAAAAAATTTAATCAATTTTAGTAATGATTACTTGATATTCACCATCTGGGGCAGCTACTCTTACCTTAGTTTGAACCCCTTTTTTCATAATTGCCTGACCTAAGGGAGAATCATAAGCTAGTTTGCCTTTTTCAATATCTGCTTGCATGCGACCAACAATTTGATACTCTTCTGTTTCACCGTCATCAAATTTTAAAAGAACTGTTTTACCCAAATCAACCTTGCCGTCATCTTTTTTTTCAACAACTTCCGCATACTTGAGTTGTTTATCAAGGTAACGTAATCTGCCTTGTAAATGTCCAAGTTCACGCTTGGCTTCTGTATACTCAGTGTTTTCTGATAAATCGCCAAGTGATCGCGCTTCTTGCAAAATTTTAATCCGTCGTGGCCGTTCTTTCTTTAACCGGTTGATTTCAGCTTCAATTTGATGATATCCTTCAGGCGTCATTTTTTGATAATAAACCAAAATATTCCCTCTCCGTTTTTGGAAAAACTCAGTCCAGTTAGCTTTTTAAATTAGCACTCGCAAATTAAGAGTGCTAAATATTTCCATTTTATCAAACTGCATACTATAATAATCATTGTAAGGAAGAAAAGAAAGTACTTCTTACAGTTTAAACTAATTTTTGAAAGGAAGTTTTTACTATGGCAAACGAAATGATGAATCGGCACAATGATTTATTCGATGCAATGAACGATTGGTTTGATCTTCCAAGAAAATTTTTTGATGGTAGCGAAGTGGCAAAGTTAATGCAATCAGACGTGGTTGAAAATAACCATGACTATGTAATTAAAATTGACATGCCAGGAATGAATAAAAATGATATTAATCTAAATTACTCTAATGGTGTTTTAAGCGTATCGGGAACAAGAAAGTCATTCAATGACTCAACTGATAAAAACGGTAGCATCATCCACCGCGAGAGAAGTGAGGGGCACATTTCACGTAGTTTCAGATTACCAAACGTAGTTGCAAATGAGATTCATGCAAAGTATGATAATGGTGTATTGACTATCACCTTACCTAAGCAAAGCGCCGACAAGAGTGATAATTCAATTCAAATTGATTAACTTATGAATTAATGCAAGAAGTTCTAGCGAAGTTGTCAATACAAATAATTCTCTGAAGTGAGTTCAAGTGTTGAACTCACTTTTATTTTAGATTAAAATATTAATTAATTTAAAAATTAATTAAAAGGAGTTTTATTTATGCGACATCAAGTTACAGTGCACGAATTAGAACAATTTACACACAATTTTAATAACGACGAACATAATCAAGTTATTGCTCGCGCTGTTCAAAAAAGTGGTGTTTTGGCAGCAGCATATAACAATCAAGTATCAAGGAATTTGACTCGGGTCTTTTCCACCGAGCTAGATACCGACAACGTAACTAACCAGCGTCAATCAGGACGTTGCTGGGAGTTTGCCACATTAAACATTTTACGGCACGCATTTGGTAAAAAGCATCATTGTAAAAATTTTACTTTTTCACAAAGTTATAATTTTTTCTGGGATAAAATCGAAAGAGCTAATATTTTTTATAATAATATCCTCGCTACTGCTGATCAGCCGCTTGATTCACGCATTGTTAGAGCATATCTAGATAGTGCCGGTCAGGATGGCGGACACTTTCACATGGCAACTGCACTAATAGAAAAATATGGCGTTGTGCCTTCTTATGCTATGCCAGAAAGTTTCAATGCCAATAACACTGCTGGTTTAGGAAAAGCATTGGGTGATAAACTTAAAAAGGATGCTCTTGTCTTACGTAAATTAAAACAAACCGGTACGGTTGAGGAAATTAATCAAGTCCGTGAACAATTTTTAAACGAAGTCTATCATATGACTGCAGTTGCAATTGGTGAACCACCAAAGAAATTTGATTTAGAATACCGTGATGATAACCAAAATTATCATTTAGATAAGGACCTAACTCCATTAGAATTTTTACATAAATATTTAGCAGAAGTTAACTTCGATGATTATGTCGTATTAACTAATGCTCCCAACCATGAGTACAATAAACTTTATAGTATACCTGATGAACGCAATATTGAGGAAACATGTCAAATTCGTTTATTGAATGTACCCATTGAATACCTTGAAACAGCCACAGTCAAACAATTAAAAGATGGCGAAGCAGTCTGGTTTGGCAATGACGTTGGTGAACAAAGCGACCGTAAACAAGGAATTTTAGATAGCGAATTATATCAACTGAGCGATTTATTTGGAGTTAACCTTAAAATGTCAAAAGCAGATCGGCTACGTACCGGTGCTGGTGCATTTACTCATGCAATGGCTTTTGTAGGTGTAGATGAAGAGCAAGGACAGATTCGTCAATGGAAAGTTGAAAATTCATGGGGTGAAAAAAATGGTGATAAAGGATTTTTTGTCATGAATAATGAATGGTTTAAAGAATATGTTTATGAGGTAGCTGTTCATAAAAAATATTTAACTCCTGAGCAATTAGCTTTGACAGAAGGTCCTGCAACCGATCTTCCCGCTTGGGATGCACTCGCCTAATTTTCTACAGACACCAGATAAGATTTAAATTAAATACTCCATAATTAGATTATCTAGTTATGGAGTATTTGTATGATTAAATTATAGATAGTCATTTAATTAAAAAATTTTTATAGTTTTCTAGATACTTAAAGATATATTTCCATTTTTATTTAAGTATGCCAATTAAAAAGATCTAGTTAAAACTAGATCTTGCTGAAATTGGAAAGATTTCTAACTTTTGGTTATTTAAAATAAAAAGATGCTAAACTAAGCTTTCCGTGATCGTTTTTCGAACAGTTTTGCAAGGTTATCTTAATGATATGGGTTGAATTTTTCCGATAAGCTAAATCAAAGTAGTTTAGTATGGTATTACCTTGCTCTTCAGGAATAACTTCAAAGTCTTTACTCTCGACTTAACAATGTTACAATGGGTATGCAAGAGCAACAATACCATGACACCACCCTCCACCAGCACTTCTTATCTTACAAAAGTTATTCTTCTTATCCAACATTTCAAATATTGGCAATTAAACCCCCAAAATTAACTTTAATTCTGAGGGAAAACTTCAAAAGCCATGCTTTGTTTTCACCAAATTAATCGCTAAATTCGCAGTAGTAAAATGAACAAGCAAAAAGTATCACTGCTGTAAAAGTTAACAAACCATTTATCTATATTAAAATAGTGGTATCAACATTGCACTGGCATTTTGAATAACGCAGTTAGTAGAATGCCTATAGTTATTTGTTTATGATAGAAAATTTTGATTATAAAAATATGAAACAAAAAATATATAATTAAAAAATGGTCATAAATAGCTATTAAAAGCTATTACTAAATGCGCTTAAGTTTATAATATACCTACCAGCGAAAACGTAAAGATTATATATTAAAAAAAAAAAAAAGAATATATAATTATCGAAATAACTTTTTATTGCCAAGTTAAAAAGGCTAATATAGCCTAAGCCTATATCCCAGTATTATTAAGGCATATCAAATATTTAATTAACGTATTTAAGTTAATAAATAAATAGACACAAATTAGATAATATCCGTATTTATTATTTGATAACGTATATTATTAATAATCAACTAGTAATTAATTCTATCTAAAACATTTAAAAACAAAGAGAAATTATTTTAACACTTTTCATTACTTGCCTGCATTAATAATTCATCAAAATTTTTAAAAAACAATTTTGGGTTAGCCTTAAGTGCTAAAGTAATCTCTCTACCATTAGGAATTTTTTATTCGACCCACAATTACACTCTCTGTCATAGACCAACTATTTGCATTGAAATTTTCGATTTCAAAACACGTGCAACCACAAATGGATCCCAAAAAGCATTCCACTCTTGTGTTCCATCGGCATTAACCTGAACCACATTGCTGTGACCGTCCAGTGAACCTCGCTTCTAATAGAGCTGAGCAATTTTATTCTCAATATCTGGTGCAATTTCAATAGCACACGCTAGATTACTTAATCTTAGTGATCATATCTAAATGAGCCGGTTCAATCGCTTCTTGTGTATCCATCCTATAGTATCATTCAACATTGGTAAGTAGTTAAAGGAATATGATGCTGTCCACCATACTTCTGGAAACTGGTTGACAGCGCGAGAAGTTGACTTAGCTACTTTCAGCTCATCGCCACGTAAATTAAAACGATCGGTCATCTTTCGGCAAACTTCTACCGCCGGATCAATGTAACCATCAGCATCAATCCGCGCTAACGCCAAGCAACTTAATATTTGGCGCTTGTAATAGCAATAAATATGATACTAGATCATCAATATTACTATCATGATTAAAATAAATTTGCTTTATTTTTCTTCCTATTTCGATTTAATATAATTTTGTCCATCAGCTGCTGGTGCAACTGATTTTCCAAAGAAAAGCACTAAAATAATTATAGTGATTGCATACGGTGCAATCTGCATGTAGACCGATGGGATATGATTGAACAAAGGTAATTGATTGCCAATAATACTGATACTTTGGGCAAACCCAAAAAATAAGGAAGCTAACATTGCTCCAAGTGGATTCCATTTACCAAAAATCATCGCAGCCAAGGCCATAAAGCCCTGCCCAACAATGGTGGAAATCGAAAAATTACCAGAAATAGCTTCGGCAAAGACAGCACCGCCGATTCCCCCTAAAAGTCCAGAAGTTAAAACGCCAACATAGCGCATCCCATAAACATTAACGCCAACCGTATCGGCAGCTTGCGGATTTTCGCCACATGATCGCAACCGCAATCCAAAACGGGTTTTATATAATATCCACCATAAAATAATAGTTACAATAATTGCCACCCATGCTGGTGCAAAAGTATTTTGAAACAGAATCTGTCCAATAACCGGAATATCAGCTAAACCAGGAAAATTAAAATAACCAAAACTTTGTGAAATATTTTCAGTTTGTCCTTTATCATAAATTGCTTTAACTAGGAACACAGCTAGCGGTGGCGCCATTAAATTAAGAACCGTTCCGCTGATCACATGATCAG
>NZ_JBXSQM010000010.1:0-73253 GCF_057063645.1 Lactobacillus sp. X-49 | reverse complement strand
GGTACTACCTGCTCTCCTTTGTCAGGAGCGCTTTTATAATTTATCAGATCTTGTTCTCTTTGTCAAGAACTTTTTTCTGTCCGCTCTCTGCTCTCTCAAGCAGCAACGTTTATCATCTTACTAAATCCACTTTCCTTTGTCAAGCTTTTCTTTCAAATGTTTTTTGTCCTCTTCGCTTCTGTCCCTTTGACTTTCGCCCGACGACAGTTATTTATATTAGCAACCTTTTTCTTCTTTTGCAAGCTTTTTTTATTATTTTTTTGCTTACTTTGTAAAAAGCTTGTTATTACAACCTTTGGAGAGGATTTGTCCGATATTTAAAGTGGTTTTAAGCAGTCTAACAATGACTATTACATTTACTGCAACATAAAAATATAATTGTTAAATAATCTTAACCTTTTTCGCATATCTTTGTTACTATTAACGTTTTATAATACAAATAATACTTCAAGGGAGAAAATCTATATTTTGAAACACAAATTTTTAACGTTATCTGCTGTAGCCCTTCTCGGAGCTTCTATTCTAACACCTGCAGAAACGAGAGAAGTTAAAGCAGCAACAACTTCAGCAACTAATAGTAACAACATGGAAATGTACAACTTTGTCAGAAACACTTTAAAAAAGCACAATGTGCGGGGAACTGTAACCGTTATTAAAAACGGCATTCCCCAGACAATTAGTTATGGTTATGCATGGTATGGCAAGCGAATTGGTAATGGCGATAGCAATGTAGTTTATCCAACCGCTTCTTTACAAAAAGTAATTACTGGCGCCATGATTGTGCAGCTAATTAACGAAACCAGTAATACTAATAAAGCATTTTCGCAGTACACTAAGATTTCTCGTTGGTATCCCAATTTGAAAAACGCTAATCAAATTTCAGTGGGAAATTTACTTACTCATACATCAGGAATTACAGCTACCGGTACAGAAATTAATCGTGGTCGCAATTATTCCGAAGCTGGAGCAGTAAATTGGGTGGTCAATAATATTAATTCATCTACCTTAGATTCGACCGGTAGTTACCACTACAATAATAGCAATTATATTTTACTTACTGGAATAATCAGGCAAGTAACTGGTCAATCATACGAAGCTAATTTACAAAAAAGAATTATTGATAAGTTAAACTTACAAAATACATATTTATACCAGAATATTCCTAATGACAAAACCGATCCCATTTCTTACTTTTCTAACGGTAGTAAGAATTATCAAAATTCGGCCTATATTAAACGATCGCTGGCTTCACAAATTCCGGGAGCAGGTAACTTGTTTACCTCTCCTGATGAATACTACAAAATTCAAGTTGGTTTAACCGATGGTACCATTCTCAGTAAGGATGACTTCTATTATTTAACTCATTTAAAGAGTAAAGTAAGCGATTATTCAGGCGGCATGTATTTGCAAAATAACGATTCGCTTAAGTTAGCTTATGGCAGTTTTAATGCAATGCACTTTGGCACTTGGGTTCAGCTAACAAGTGACAATCAAAATGGTATTGTTATGTTCTTAAATCAAACCAATGATAATAAAAATGATCAAAAAGATGTCGGCTATGAAATTTTGCAGCATATTAAGCCGAATACTTTTGTTTCGAGATAAAATAAAACAAATCATAACAAAAAAGAAGCTCTTCATTTAGAGCTTCTTTTTATTCACCAAAGAGCAATTCATACATTTTAATGGGTAGTGGTTGTCTGAGTACTAAATCCATCCCAACAACTGGTTTCTTTTTTGGTCCAAGCAGTTCTTCTTTAATAGTATCCCTTTGAATGTCGACTTGTCCCAAATAGAAAAATTGTTTGCCAACTGCATTACTGCTTTTAACAAATAAATGTAATTTCATTTTTGAAGTATTAAGCAAACGATTTACTTCAGCTGAATCTAAATGCCTCGGAGTTCTTGTATACCACCTCAAGCTACGGCCATTTTCTAATGTATTATTATAGAGTGCACTTCTTTTATGTGCTGAATCATTTTTATAAGTAATAAATATTGGTGTTTCATCTTTATCAACTCGATAACCATACATCGGTGCTGACACATCCTTAGGCCAATTTAACAAACGGCAAACATCTTTACGATCGTATTGCTGGTAAAGGGTAAACTGCTGTTCTGGATTGTAACTTTTGCTTAACGCCAATCCTGTATCAATTGCATCCTTAAACAGTTTTTTAAAAGTTAAGTTTCCGTGCAATTGTTGTTGCAGCTTGGGTGTAAGTGCGTATGAAAATAAATCCGGTTGTTCAATCAATGCTTGGCCGCCATACAATACTTTTTTAGTAGTCTTACCCTGCTTAATATCAAAAAAAGTTAATGATAAAATTGCCATTACCGAGTTTAAAACCGCCTCATTGACATATGCGCCATTTCGACTTAAAGACTGTTCAAATTCAACTTGACTAATTTGCCGTCTTTCAAGAAGCTCTTGTAGCAATAACAATTCATGTGGTCTTTTACCATTTAACAATTCTTTAGTTACAAAAGATAAAATCGCATTTTCTGACCTATTCAATATAATGGACTCACCCATTTTAGTTAAAAAGGAACCATAATTTGCCAATTGATGATTATTAGCAAAAACAATTGGGGAAGTAGAACCATATCGATAGAAGTCTAACAATAGTGGTGGACGTCCAATCTTTTCCTTCAATTGTTGATAAGATTGCCGCAATTCTTTAATACTATCAAGCTTAATTTTATCAAGTGATTCCAAAATTTTATTAGAAGCAATTTGGCTGAAATTAATAGTTGAAACATCAATTAGTCCTGGTAGTGTACTCTCTTTACGAATCTTATCCCGATCTCGACTAAAATCTTGATTTAAAGCAATGGGTATTAAATAGTTATTTTTATAGTTACCGATAAAATCAATTACCGTAACATAATCTTTGCCAGGATATTTGCGCAATCCTCGACCCAACTGTTGAATGAAAACAATACTAGACTGTGTATTCCGCAACATCACAATTTGGTTCAGCGCCGGAATATCAATTCCTTCATTAAAAAGATCAACTGTAATGATATATTCGATTTCTCCCTGCTCCAACTTCTTAACTACTTCTGCACGTCGTGTTTCGTTATCAGTATTAGTTAGGGCAATTGCTGGATGCTTTTTTTCGGAAAAAATTCGTGCTAATTCTCGAGCCTCGTCCTGACGGCTACAAAATACTAGTCCTTTGGCACTATCACCACAATAACCGTAATAATTAAGTTGGTCTAATATATAAGTAACTCGCTTAGGTGCAAGTAATCGGCTAAGATTAGCAGTTTCATTAATGGTTTCACCATCTTGTTCATAATCAGCAACACCAACATAATGAAATGGTGTCAGCATTTTCTCTTCAAGGGCCCCACGTAGACGAATTTCATACGCTAAATTATAATCAAAAAGTTGATAAACATCTTTATCATCCATTCGCTCTGGTGTAGCTGTCATTCCCAACCAAAATTGCGGTTTAAATTTAGCAAGAATCCGTTGATAGCTCGGAGCAGCAGCCCGATGAGCTTCATCAATTAAAATATAATCAAACTCATTATCATCAAGATTAGCTAACATTTCTGGTCGACTTAAAGTTTGTATGGTTGCAAATATATACCGGCATTCTAGTTGTTGCTTGTGCCCAGTTAACAAACCAAAATCACGATAATCGCCACCTATTATTTGATAAAAACTTGCTAAAGCCTTTTGAGCAATCTGCTCTCGATGAACCACATACAAAAATTTGTGTGGCTTAAAAGCTTTTACTGCAAAAGCTCCAAGATAAGTTTTTCCTGTTCCTGTTGCCGACACAATGAGTCCGCGTTTTTGACCACTTTTAATCAAATTCTGCAATTCTTCTAGTGCATCTTTCTGCATTTGATTTGGCTCAATAGAATTGTCAGAGTGGGATGATTCATTTAAAGGAACTGCCGGCTTTTTCCAATTTCGTTCATAATTCTCCACCCACCTAGTAGTTAATGGGTAACTATTTTTACATAATTCTTTAACTTCGTCAGCAATCTGTTTAGTCAAAGCTGCGTTATTCTTAGAACTGAGTTTTAAAGCCCATTCATAATTACTCAACATGGCTGATCTAGTGAAATTAGCACTACCAATTACAATTGTTTGCCAACTTTCATGTTCAAAGAAATATCCCTTAGCATGAAAATCTTTTTGAGCAATTTTGACAGTTAAATTCTTAATTTTTAACAATTCTCGGAAAACTTGAGGATTATTAAAAGCTAAATAATCTCCAGTAATTAAAGTTCCCGAAATATTTTTACATGCCAAATCAGCCATGATAGCTTTAAATGGTACCAGCATATCTTGTGTAATAAATGCAACCGCCCAAGTAAAACTACGACAATGTAGCAATTCCGAACGCAAAGTTAGCCATATCTTATCATTTGGGGTGTTTTGTAATAGTTTAGGATTTAACAATTCATGTCCAGGATAAGCTGAATCATATAAGCCGTTAAGAATTGCATCCTGTAATGGATTATTCATTTTATTTATCACCTCAAAATAAATTTTACATAAAAGAAAAAGAAACCCAACTATTTTGGATTTCTCCGTCATAATTACCACCAAATTATATAGTAATCTCTAACAAAATTGGGCAATGATCAGCACGCGCCCCAGTCGCCATCATTTCTGAACGTTTTACCAAGTTAGCAATTCGATTACTAGTTAACCAATAATCAATTCTCCAACCTGAATTATTAATTTTAGCCGTCTTAATTCTTTGCGCCCACCAAGAATAAACTCCTTCAATGTTACCATTAACTTTTCTAAACGTATCAGTAAACCCAGCTTGAAGCAACTTAGAAAAACCAATCCGTTCTTCATCGGTAAAACCAGCTGAATGATGATTGTTATCAGGATGTTTAAGATCTATTTCTTCGTGTGCACAGTTATAGTCTCCACTAGCCAGTACTGGCTTTTGCTGATCCAGCTTAGCTAAATATTTACGATAGCGATCATCCCAAATTTGGCGCTCATCTAGTCGCTTCAAACCACTGCCAGAGTTAGGTGTATAAACTTGCGTAACAAAATAGTTGGGGAATTCTAGCGTAATAATTCTACCTTCATTATCCATTGGTTCGGGAGCCCCAATAACTGGGAACGAAACCACTGGATTTAGATCCTTTTTATACAAAAACATTGTTCCAGCATAACTTTTACGGGCTGGTTCTTCTGCTGAACGCCAAACTAAATCATATTGCGGAAATTCTGTTGTCAAAATATCGAGATGTTTTTTTGTCGGTCCAGTTGCCCGCAATTTTGTCTCCTGAATTGCAATAACATCAGCCTTCTGATTACGAATCACCTTTAGCACTTGACGTGTCTCTTCTGCCCTTGAAGACGTACCGGTTAAAGCTGCATTAAGCGAATCAATATTCCATGAAATTAAAATCATTTTTTTCTCCTTTTATTTGTTATTTTTTATTATAGCGGTTTTTACAAATGTCTTATACATTAACACTCATGCAAAAAGATGTTCACTTTTTCACTACCACAATTCAAAAATATTGTTATTTGTTTATTTATCTAGTAATCTTGTATAAAACAATTGTAAGCGATTACCTAATTTGATGGATTTTATAAAAGTAAACAAATTCACAATTAATGCTTTTCAAATCCGATTTTACAAGTGTATAATAGCACAAGAGACAATAATAATTATTATCTATGGAGGTTAGATTTTATGACTAAAATTTATGCTTACGCAATTCGTAAGGATGAGGAGCCCTTTGTACACGAATGGAAAGATGCCCATCCTGAAATTGATGTTGATTTCACTGACCAACTATTAACTCCAGAAACTGCAGAATTAGCTAAAGGTGCTGATGGTGTTGTTACCTATCAACAATTAGATTATAAAGCAGATACAATTGAAGCTCTTGACAAATTAGGAATCCATAACTGGTCTATTCGTAACGTCGGTATTGATAATATTGACTTGAAGAAAGCTAAAGAATTAGGTTTCAAGTTAACAAATGTTCCGGTTTATTCTCCTGATGCGATTGCAGAACATGCAGCCATTCAAGCTGCCAGAGTCTTACGTCAAGACAGAGCTATGGACGAAAAAATTGCAAAACATGATTTCCGTTGGGCACCTACTATTGGCCGTGAAGTACGTGATCAAACAGTCGGCGTTATTGGTACTGGTCATATCGGACAAGTATTTATGAAAATAATGGAAGGATTCGGTGCTAAAGTTATCGCTTATGATATCTTTAAAAATCCAGAATTGGAAAAGAAAGGCTACTATGTTGATAATTTAGATGACCTCTACGCACAAGCCGATGTTATTTCATTACATGTGCCTGACGTTCCAGAAAACATCCACATGATTAATGATGATTCTATTAAGAAAATGAAAGATGATGTTGTTATTGTCAATGTTTCTAGAGGACCATTAGTTGATACTGATGCAATTGTTCGCGGATTAGACTCTGGTAAAATCTTTGGTTTCGTAATGGATACTTATGAAAATGAAGTTGGGATCTTTAACAACGATTTCAGTACTAAAGAATTGCCAGATAAACGCTTGGCTGACTTAATCGCTCGTCCAAATGTCTTGGTAACTCCTCATACTGCCTTTTACACTACTCATGCTGTTCGTAACATGGTTATTAATTCTTTTGATAATAACTTAAAGCTGATTAAAGGCGAAAAACCTGATACTCCAGTTGACTTAACCAAAGAATTTTAATCTTTCAACTTATTCCAATTCTTAAATACATATATTGACTTACTCAAAAAGCTGGTAGGCCATTTACCAGTTTAAAAAGGACCAAATGTTTTAATCAAAGCATTTGATCCTTATTTGTTTCATTAAATAATTGTTTCACATGAAACGTCTTCTAGTTCATCGATGCATTAATTGCTGCGATTAATGCTCCACGGAATCCCTTTTCTTCAAGTTTATTTACACCCTTAATTGTTGAACCCCCTGGTGTTGTTACTTCGTCCTTCAATTCTTCAGGTAATTTTTGACTAGTCAGTGCCAGTTTTGCTGTTCCCAAAAGCATCTTTTCAATAATTCGATATGACTCTGACCGCTTAACCCCATTTTCAACGGCAGCATCACTGAGCGCCTCGATTAAAAGATCAATATACGCAGGGGTACAACCAGCAATAGTACCATAGATGCCTAATAATTTCTCTGGAACAATATACACATCTCCTAAACTAGTAAACAAGGTCTTAACCTTAGTAATTACTTCTTCTGACTCATCTTCTTTAAAACTAATTACAGTGATTCCTTCACCTAATTGAACGGGTGTATTGGGTACTACTTTTACAAAAGAACTGTTACCTGATAGCTTCTGATTAATTTTTAATAAGTCTCCTCCGCCAGTTGAAATAATAATACCGCGATATACTTGACTCAGTTTCATAAAAATCTTTTCATTAGCTGGACTTCCAACAGCTACAATAACAGCATCACAATTTATGAATTCTGAATAATTTTCTATTAACTGTAATTTTAATTTATCAGCAACTGTTTGGGCTGACTTATGGCCACCATCATAAACAAAAATATCTGTATTTACCATATTTGCATTAAGTAGCCCCAAAATTATTGCTTTTCCAATTTTACCTGTTCCAATAAATCCTATTTTCATTCTTATCATCCTTAATTTATTGTTAAATTTTAAACATAATAAACATCAACCATGGTATAACTAGTTTCTCAAATTAATCATCTCTGTGACAGATTTGTTTTAAGAATCTTAACTAGTTGCGGGTAAGTCGTTACTTCCACCAATGGTTGCAAATTCAGAGTGTTTTTTCGGTGGCGGTGATTATACCAAATACAATCAAAGCCATAATTTTTAGCACCCAAAATATCTGATTGTAATCCATCTCCAAAAAAGATAGTTTCATCGGCACTAATTTCAGTTAAACCAAAAAAATAATCAAAAATCTTCGGATCTGGTTTTGAAAAACCTGCTTCCTCTGAGGTAACGATTAAAGAAAAGTAGTCTTTGATTTTTGCTAGTTCTAATCGATGAGATTGCATATATGTTTCACCATTACTCAAGATGGTTAATTTATAACCATTCTTCTTAGCAAAGTCCAACGTATTTTTAACTCCAGGCAATAATTTATGTGTTTCACAAAAATAAGAACGATATTCATTCATAATGGCATTACCATCAATCTCAATATTAAGATTATCCCGAATAAAATTACTAAAAACCATCTCACTAAGTTGATTATAAGTAATCTTACCTCGTTCAAGTTGTCGCCATAACCCCTGATTGTAAGTATTGTATCGTCTTTGTAACTCAGCTGTTAAATGCCAATGATGAGCATTGAATAGACTGTGCAAAGCAAAATTTTCGGTAGAAGCAAAATCTATTAAAGTATCATCAACATCAAAAATTATTTGTTTAAAGTGCAAGTGTGCTCCTCCGTCAGTATTTTTCTTTCTCTAAGTTGAAAATCTATTATATCATGTCATAATAACTATTAATGATTATTTAAGATTAAGCTTTAAAACTAAATTTAAACAAAAAAATACTATAATATTATTTAACTTATTAACAGAGGTGATTAGGAATGATTACACTTTTATTAATATTTTGCTTGATTGGACTATTTAGCAAAATTGGTGTCGGAATTTTTAAGATACTATTTTTCTTATTAACATGCGGTATTGTTTTTATCTTTTTTGTCCATTTTTTAATTCCCTTTATTATCTTTGGTGGTATTTTTTTGATTCTTTTTAACTTAATTTATTATTAGATAGCCTATGTTTTAAGCACAACTGTATCGGTCAGATTCTGTTGCGCTTTTTCTTTGCGCCAAATCTACATATTGATTTAAGCTTTGACTTTTAATTGCCTTGTATTGTTACTTCCACCAAAGTTTAATCAAGCCCTGCGTTCCTAAATCGCCTAAATGTTTTTTGTCTACTAAAATCTCATACAACTTTTTTGCTTCTGCTGTTGCTGGCAGATTTATATTCATTTCTTCAGCAGTTTCCAATGCAATCCGCAAATCCTTTAAAAAATGCTTACTAAAAAATCCTGGTGTATAATCTCCTTTAAGAATTCTGGGTCCGTAATTTGTTAAACTCCAATTAGCTGCACTTCCTCCACCAAGTGTTTTAAGAACTGCTTCTAAATCTAACCCAGCCTTTTGAGCATAAACCAAACATTCAGTCATTCCCGTCATTGTACCCGCAATCATAATTTGATTAGCCATTTTAGTGTTTTGACCTGAGCCTGGTGAACCAAAATAGTGTATCTGTTTGCCAAAATCCTTAAAAATGGGGTTCAATTCTTTATATGCATCTTTACTACCCCCAACCATAATTGTTAATGTTCCATTCTTTGCACCAAGATCACCTCCAGATACTGGAGCATCTAAGACAAGAGCTCCTTTTTTATTACCAATAGCAGCAATTTTTTGAGCCAGTTGAGGTTTAGAGGTTGTCATATCGACAAGATATTTTTTATTTACCGATGCAGATAAAATCCCATTCTTACCAAAGTAAACTTTCTCGACATCACTTGGAAATCCTACCATTGTAAAAACCAAGTCTACTGCTTCAGTCACTTCTTGTGGAGTGGTGCACCATATCGCACCACGCGAAATCAAATTATTCGCTTTACTTTTTGTCCGGTTATAAACATAGAGTTGGTGCCCAGCTTGTATTAGATGCAAACAGATTGCATTCCCCATCACACCTGTTCCAATGAAACCAATCTTCATCATCTTCAGCTCCTTTATTATTTTGATAAACTTGTCACTTATTCTCATTGATTATAGCTCAAAAAACATCAAGTATTTTACTATATAAAATATTTTTGTTGACTTCGTCCTTACCTTAGGTACTACAATTAGTCTTATAATTTGATACACTAATATCATTTTTGCATGTTAGAAACTAATATCCTAAATAAACTAACATTACTAAAACTTATTAATGCTATCAAAATAAAGTATTTTATACTTTATACTATCAAACCTATAATAGTTATATTACTAGGAGGTATTAATCATGAATAATCATAATGATTACTTATTAAGAAAAATTTCTAGTCCGCAAGACTTAAAAAATTTAAGCATAAGTGAAATGGAACAATTAGCTGAAGAAATCCGAACACTAGTCTTAGAAAAAGATGCTGCAGAAGGCGGGCACCTGGGACCAGATTTAGGAATAGTAGAAGCAACTATTGCCTACCACTATGTTTTCAATGCACCCACAGATAAGATTGTTTGGGATGTTTCACATCAAACATATCCACATAAAATGTTAACCGGACGTGCTCAAGCATGGCTAGACCCAGAACACTATAAGGACGTTACTCCATACTCTAATCCAGATGAAAGTCCCTATGATTACTACTCAATTGGACATACATCCACATCCATTGCTTTAGCAACAGGTATGGCCAAAGCACGAGATCTCATGGGCGGTCATGAAAACATTATGGCTTTAATTGGTGATGGCTCAATGACAGGGGGTTTAGCCTTTGAAGGATTAAACAATGCTGCAATCGAAAGGCACAATTTAGTTATTGTGGTTAATGATAACCAGTGGTCGATTGATCAAAATGTAGGTGGGCTCGTCACCGCCCTAGCCAAGTTAAGAAATTCGAATGGTCAAGCTAAAGAAAATCCATTTACAGCAATGGGTTTTGATTACCGTTATGTTCAAAATGGTAATGATCTCTCAGATATGATTGCTGCCTTCAAGGCCGTAAAAGATGTCGATCATCCTATTCTTTTACATATTAATACAACAAAAGGCAAAGGATACGAACCCGCTCTTAAGGATGAGGAAGCTCACCACTGGGTTGTACCATTTGATTTAGCTACTGATCAACCAACTACACCTGTTTTAGACAAGCCGACTGCAAAAACAATAGCCCTTGACGTTCTTAAAGAAGAAATACAAATGGGGCAAAAAATCATGGCGATCAATGCAGCAATTCCAGGAGTGTTTAATCTTGATCAATTTAAACATGATTATCCTGATAATTACACCGACGTTGGTATAGCGGAGCAAGAATCTGTTGCTTTTGCAGCTGGTTTTGCCAAAGAAGGAGGAATTCCTGTATTATTTGAAAATTCGACTTTTTTACAACGAGCTTTTGATCAACTATCTCACGATGTCGCAGCAAATAATTTGCCAGTAGTAATGATGGTTGCTGGTGGTGGATTGTCGAGTGAATCAAAAACACATTTGGGTATATTTGATCAAGTAATGATTTCTAATCTACCTAATTGGATCTACTTTGCACCAACCTCTTTAGCAGAAGAACGTACAATGCTGCAATGGGCAATTAAACAAAGACAGCATCCCGTAGCTATTAAAATGCCCACACTTAGTGTTCCTACTGATAGTGTTACACAAATTGAAACAGATTATGACCAGATTCAATATCAAATTCAACCAGGTAAAAATATAGCAATCCTAGCCTTAGGTGATTTTTATTCTTTAGGTGAAAATCTTGCTCAAAAATTGGATGCCACTCTTGTCAATCCGATTTCAGCTAATATCCTTGACAAGCAATCCCTAGATAAATTAGCACAAGATCACCAAGTTATTATTACTCTTGAAAATAACATACTTGATGGTGGTTTTGGTCAAAAAGTCACTTCCTACCTAGGTAAGCAAAATATTAAGGTTTTGAATTATGGACAAAAACGGATTTATACTGACCAAACACCACTTGCTCAAATCTACCGAGATAATCATTTAACTGTTGAACAAATTACTGATGACCTAAAGGCACTTTAACTTATCAGCTATTATAGAGAAACAAACATGAAGAAAAGCAAAACAACTTTTATTAGTCTTGCTTTAATAATTATTCTTATTTTTTCCGGATTTCTTTTTTACAATTTCCTCCAAGAAAAAGACGCTAGCAGTCAAATTGCAACACCTACCATCTTTTTCCATGGTTGGAGAAGTAGTTATCATGCCGAAGAAAATATGGTCAGATATGCGCAGAAACATGGATGGACTAATTCAATTATTAGAGCAGATGTCAGTCCCAACGGACACGTTACCTTGATTGGTACTATTAAAAAAAGTGCTAAAAATCCAATCGTTGAAGCCAACTTACTTAACAACCGAAGTGTAAGCTCAGAGACAACTAATCAAGAAATTGCCTTAAGCAAAAGCAGCAGTTATGTTAAAGATGTTATCGTTGCCTTACAAAAAAAATATCATTTCAAAAAAATCAACTTAGTAGGACATTCAATGGGAAATTTACAAATCGCTTACTACCTTCGAAATAATGCTGCCAATTCTAAACTTCCCGTATTAAACAAACAGGTATCCATTGCTGGGCACTATAATGGCTATATTGGTGAAAGCGGAGCTCCTACACACACCCAATTAAATCATAATGGTTCACCCAAAGTAATGGATACTGGTTACCGTGGTCTTTTAAGCCTACGACACAAATTTCCTAAAAATGCCCGAGTATTAAATATTTATGGTAATACCGGACATGGTAGTGATGGCTCGGTTGAAGTTAACTCAGCACGTTCATATCGTTATTTAGTTAGCCCACGGGTACGATCATACCAAGAAAAAGAAATTGTCGGTTCACAAGCTCAACACAGTAAACTACACGAAAATAATCTAGTTAATCAACTCTTAGTTAATTTCCTATGGTCAAAGTAAACAAAATTATTCCATCCAGCTATGGAATAAATAGCCTGTCATCACGATTTGATTACAGGTTATTTTTGTAATTATACTTATTTGTTATTATTTAATAAATATGATAACTAAATTATTTATAATTAGGAACGGAGTGAATATCAAGATGGAATTACGCGTTTTAAATTATTTTGTAGCGGTAGCCCAAGAGTCCAACATGACCCATGCAGCCAAAAAGCTACTAATCTCTCAGCCCGCTCTATCAAGGCAAATAGCTGAATTAGAACAAGAACTTGGCGTTAAATTATTTAATCGTAATAACCGGCGACTAACTTTAACCCCAGCTGGACAATACCTATTGGGACAAGCAAAGGAAATTCTGGCATTAACTGCCAAAACTAAAAGCAATTTAACCGCATCAGCTTTTATCGGTGGCGATCTAACAATTGCTGCCGGTGAAAGTTGGGGAATGCAGCGCATTATGAATATTATTGGCGGAATTATTACAGATTACCCTTCTGTCAAAATCAACCTGCTAAGCGGAGATTACAGCTATGCTGAATGCAAACTTAATAATGGTACTGCTGATTTTGCAATTATTATTGGTGATATTCCCCTAACTAACTATGCTTCTCTAACCTTACCTGAAAAAGATACCTGGGGCATTTTAATGGCTAATAATGATCCTTTAACTCAAAAAGCTGAGATTATGCCACAAGACCTGATTGGTCGTTCAATTCTAAACTCACAGCAATCCCAAAGTTTACAAATTTTTCAAAATTGGCTAGGTAATTATAATAATTGTGTCAATTTTATCGGTACCTATAATTTGATTTTTAACGGTACGCTGCTAGTTAAAAATCATGCAGCAATCATGTTTGCACTAGATAATTTGGTAAGTACAGATCCTAGTTCTGGCTTAACTTTTAGAAAACTATCACCTCAGCTGCACCAAAGGATCAAAATTGTTTGGAAGAGAGAAATCAATCTTTCACCTGTCGCAGAATTATTTTTAAAACGACTGAAGAAATCGATTTTTAATGTGTAAATTATATTCGACTGCATTTATTAACAATGAATAATAGAAATTGACTATAGTTAATAAATGACCTTAATTTTAAATATACAACGGAGTTTAAATATGACTAAAAATATTGAAGAACAATTTAATGAATTAATTACACCTTTTTATACTGATATAAATAATCATTGCAGCAAGCATTTAAATAACGATCGAATGCTAATTCCAATTATTGCCAGCATTACCCAAGGAGTAACTGTCTCACTAGCAGAACAAATTGAAACAGCATTAGCATCTAATATTGCGCCAGAAATTATCTTGGAACTGGTTTATCAACTAACTCCTATTATGGGTCAATTAAAGGTTGTACAGGCATTAAAAATAATCAAAAAAGTTTTTACCCAACACCAAATCAATCCTACTGAACCTCAAGCTAATTCAGATTCAAACTTTGGTGCTAAAACTCAAGCGCAAATTTATGGTACTGAAATTAAGACTCTACTTAAAGATTTGCCAGATGAAGCCGGTAATTTTATACCTCAAGCTTTAACCAATCACTTTTTCAATGATTTTTATAATCGAGGTGTCTTGTCGGTTCGTGACCGTGAACGCTATGAATTATTGGCTCTAATTACATTAAATGTCGAGTTTCAAATTAAGGCTCATGCCCGTGGGAGCCTAAAGGCAGGCAATAGTGAAAGTGAATTGATATGGTCGGTTATTCAACTTTTACCAGACATTGGTTTTCCTTTTGTCATTAATAGCGTACAAATTATTCATCAAGCGGCTAAGGAACTAACAGCTTAATGATTGCCAAAAAAGCAATTTAATAAAATTTATAAAAGTGGGTTAATTTTTTTGCTATCACAAATATCCATTCCCATAGTGATATTGAAAAATTTGTACTCTGTGTTCAGATAGTCGCAGCAACGAAATCTTTGATACACTTTTTCGTGTCGTATATTCCTCAAGAAACAAAACTTTACAAGTTGATTTATTTAACCAAGACAAAAAAGTTCATATTATCTATGAACTTTTTTGTTATATATTTTGACTATTTAATTGTTTCTTGACGCATCTTAGTTTCTTTAATTGCAGTATAGAGAAGAAAAATAATTGCTATGATTGAAGCACCATACAACACTGTATTGCTGGCAATCCATCCAAATTTAGTAACTAGAGCACCAATTAATGCCGTAGCCAGTGTTTCACCAAAAATATACTGAAAGAAACCCATAAATCCGGTTGATGCACCAACAGCAAACTTAGGCACGACCTCATTAATCATTAGGCCAACTAAGGTTAATGGCGCATAAATTAAATTGCCCATCAATATTAATGCAATAATAATCATTGTGTGATTCATACTAAAGAAATATACTGTAAGACAAATCAGTGTACCAATCACGCAGGCGATGGAAACTAATGCTCGTCTGCCCTTTAACACATCAGAAATGGCACCAATAATGATTACTCCTGGTACAGAAGCTAATTCGAAAATACCGATAATCCACTTGGCTGAGGCAGGATCAAAACCTTTATTCTGAACCAAATAAGACGGAATCCAACTTTGAATCCCATAACGTACCAAATAAAGTGACATAGAGGTTAACGTCACTGCCCATACCAGTTTGTTTTTTAAAATATATTTTACAAAAATCTGACTAACACTTAAATTGGTTTGATCAGTTGTCAGAACTTGACCATTATCTAAAATAACTTTATCACCTGTATAGGTCGCAATATCAGGTAAGCCAACAACTTTAGGTCTATCAGCCCCCAAAACTAAAACCAAAATACAGATAACAAATGAAATTGCAGATGCAGTATAAAAAACAGCTGAAATTGAACCAGAAAAAAGAAAGACTGCTAACTGTACAATTGCAACACAGATAAATGATCCAGCATTGTGTGCAGAGGACCAAATCGAATACATTGTGCCACGCATGCGTGGTCCCCACCAAAGCTGAATCATTTTTTGACAGGCTGCTGCACCCATTCCTTGAGTAACAGCCATTAAAAACATTAAAAACATCATTAAGTACAAATTCTGTGTTGATCCTAAAAAGATATTCAAAATAGCGGATAATAACAACCCAACCATTAAATAACGGTTAGCATCACATTTATCCGCAAAAACCCCCATAAACAGTTTGGCTACACCGTAACCAATACCAAAACATGAAAGAATCAAACCAATATTCGCAGCCGTAAAATGATACTCTTTCATAATATCATTTTGTTCAGTTGTGAATACCAAGCGAATAATGTAATACCCAATATAGCCGATACACGTCGCAAGTAAAACTCCAAATTGACGCCATTTATATGTACTTGCAATTTTAGCTTGTGGCACCTTTTTTGTAGAATCTGGCTGCTTTAATATCCAATTCAACAATGAAGTCACTCCCTTTCATTATTAATGATAGCACTTTCTTTTTGAGCCGGAATGATTTTATTTAACATTAATAGCGATAATACTTATAAAAGCAATCACTAGTTTGATTTGCTAGTGGTTGGTAAAATCTGTTTCACTTTATCGTTAATTGTAAACAAATTAATATAATATAAAATAGCATAAATTTAAAATATAACCAGAGCTATTATACAGGCTAGAGAAAACAAAAAAGAATAATTATGCTATTAGTCGAATAATGAACTATTATTCTCAGAAAATAAAAGCAACTTTATTTATTAAGTCAAAAAACCAAAAATTCTGTAATGTTCATCAATTAAAACATACTAGTACAATTCGAGATGTAATAAGAAAAACTTATTTATTTCCGATTTTCGGTCTAAATAATTATTTCACCTTTTAGCTACCTGTATTTAATATGTCACCACAAAATATAAATCCCTTAACTAATGTGTATTTTAGAAAATGTAATTAATCGACCATAGCAAATTATAAAATCAACTTGCTAAAACTAATATTAATAATTTAATTTTGCATGATTTATATCGGTATAAGTACATTAGTAATCAATAATAAATACAGTTTTATCACTAGCAAATATATTAGCCTTGACTTGCTTTGATTTTAATGCATAACATTATAAATATTTCCCAGGAAATCATTTTATAATAGATACTATTTATAACTTCTAATTAAAAAACAAAATCATTATCTTGTAATAACAATTTTTGTTTTATGGTATAAAATTAATTATAATAAGTAATTAATATATAAATTTTTATAAGTATTAAAAATATAATTAATTAGCTTAATTAATCCTTTGGTTGGCAATAGTTATATCACTGATTGAACAATTAAAGTGATTATTATTAAAAGTAAATATATCAACATTGTGTTATTTATATAAATATAATATATACAAATATTTAACGGCATAATATATAGTTGCCAAAGACCTCAGATTTATTAAGATTCACAAAGATAAATTTTAAACCAATATTACTTAATAAGTTTATACTAAAACATTTTGTTAATAAATTTAAATATAAATATTACATTATTATAAAAAGTATGTTTTTTTATATTTTTTATAGTATAATTTTAGAAAATTAAGTATTTTAATCATTGGTATTTAAATTTCTTATTAGGAGATATAAAGATGTCTACGCTTATTGTCGATAATAGTTTTTGGAATGTTTTCCCTGATGCACAAATTTTTTCCTTAGTAGTTAAAGGGATTAATAATCGAGCATCTTTCAACTTAAAATCAGATGAATACATGTTGCATGAAGCTGAAGAAAAAGCCAAATCTTTTTTAAACGAACCTGAGTTTAAAGATAATCAAGTTATTAGTGAATGGCGCAATGTTTTCAGTCAATTCAAAAAGAAAAAGGGTGCACGCTCTTCAATTGAAGCCTTACTTAAGCGAGTCGAGCAAAACAAAACATTTACACCCATTAATCCTCTTGTCGACATATATAATAGTATTTCATTAGAATATGGTGTTCCGTGTGGTGGTGAAGATTTAGATGCAATCGCTGGAACAATGCATTTAGGCTTAGCGAAAGGAAATGAAAATTTCTGTCCATTAGGTACAGAAAAAAATGAACCACCACGTGAAGAAGAAATTATTTATTATGATGATCAGGGAGCAGTTTGTCGGTCCCTTAATTGGCGAGATGGCAAGCGAACAATGCTAACTGAAGAAACAATTAATGCCATTTTAATAATAGAAGGAGTTACTCATCAGCAAAAAATTAGCGCTCAATTGGCAATAAAAGCATTACAGGCTAAAATATATAACAAATTAGGTATAAAAGGAAAAGTAGAAACATTTTCAAAAAATTAAATATGATTATATATCTACCAAACTTTTTTACTACATATTAGTTTTCATGCTACTGCTTCATAATAATTTAAAAACAAGCGAGTATAAAAGCAACAATAATAACTATATATTTAAGCTATTAAAAAATTGCTAATATAATCAATATTTTTATTTTTAACTTTTGTAAAAAAATAAAGACCTGATCTTAATATCATAGCGATATATAATTATCATTTTATGCTTAATATATTTATTAAATTTGTCAAAAATAAGTTTTGTGTATATTTGAAAGATGTTTGTATTGCATTTACCAGATTAAGTAAAATGTAGAATACAACTTGACTGTTAAATTGTTTGTTATATATTTTAACCTTAATTTATCTCACTATACCTGTATTTCTCAAATACTACCAAAGAAACATAAATGTATAAATATCAATAGTATAAAAAACAAATAATAACTACATACAATTCAACAGCACAAATGTTCATGAAACTATATTATTTGTGCTGTTTTTAGAATTAGTGTGTTATTACAAATCTCAACTAACGATCTCAACAATTACAATAATAAACACAAAAACATATCTACTTATTCATTTTTTCTTCTTAACTATTTTGAAAATTTGGCTAGCCAAATAATTTTTAACTCAAAGCAAATAGACTACTAATGCTAATTTATCGCTTAATATTGTCTATCTAGGTATAACTAGTTGTACTATTGATAAATCACTTCATCAAGTAACAATAAAATTATCATAAAAATTCTTTGGAAATTATGGCCAATGCCAAAATACTGATTATCACTAATATATCCGCTAATTTCATTTTTTCTTTTAAGAATAAATCTCCAAAAAACACGCTATATAAAGAGGTCATATTCAAAAAGACCCATGCAATACTTGAATTTATCGATGAAGTTGCAAGTGTATAGGTGGTTTGAGCCAATAGGGTTAAAATTGCACGAACCGTATAAAGAATACAAACTTTTTTAGAAAGATTTTCAGTACTGATTTTAAAAGTTTTATTTTTAAACCAGAAAGTTATTAGTGAAATAAGACAACGTAGATAAATGGTCATAATTGTAAAAAAGACCAAATCAATTGGTTTTATCAAACCCTTAGTTAGTAATGGTGATATTGCCGCTTGTAAAATTAATAACGGTGCAATTACACTGAAAGTCTGACCAAGAACATGAAAATCCAGCTTACTCGAACGTTGTTCAAAAATAATATAAATAACAACAATCAGTGTTGAAATAATTGATACCAAGTAGGATGCCTTACTAAAATAGCCCATTGTTAAAAAAATTGCTAACGGAATAAACAAATCTGTTAGCTTACTTAAAATCACCGATTGCATAATAGATACTTTACGATAGACAAAACTATAACCATAAGCGACAATTTGGGCTAAGAATGCGTATATAAAAACTTTAAGCAAATAATTATTTGTAAATCGAGGACTCGAATAATGTTCTCTGATATAAAAAAGAAAAATGGTTACTAAAATAGAACTGCATAGATTATTAATAAAATTTACATCAACTGAACTTTGCTTGCGATAACCCATTTGATAGCGATCAATTACAGAAATGATACCACGAGAAAGAGACGAAATAGTGGCAAAGATAATTAACCAAAGATTGCTAAAGATCATAAAAAATAGCTCCTTTTTTAAATTGCAGTCAAATGCTTGTGTTATCGTCAAAATAATCGCTATTAAAGATATTTAAAGTAAGGTAAGTCCGTATGCTTATAACTATATCCAACTAAATTAAATTATACACCTTAATTTAGTTGGAATTTTTTCTGTTTTATCAAAAAAGCACCGGAACTGTCTACGTCCCGGTACTTTTTCCTTAAATTACAAATTATCTAAAGTTTTCTTTTGTGGTGCATTTTTAGGATTATCTGCATCATTTTCATGATATCCAAAGAAGTAAGTTAATGTAAAAGAAGCAATAATAGTTATAATTGACACAATCCAGAAATTCATTAAATTATTTGGATTACCTTGACCAGCCTTTGCTACAAAAGATGGAAATCCAATTAAGCTCCCTGTAAAACCATACATATCAACTTTCAACAATCCATTAACTAAACCGCCTATCGCTGCGCCAATACTTGAGGTTAAGAATACTCGCCCATATTTTAAGTTAACACCGTACATTGCAGGCTCAGTAATTCCTACTGCAGCTGAAATTGCGGCACTTAAAGATAATCCCTTTAAGTCAGGATTATGCTTAGTCTTAACCCAAACTGCTAATGCTCCAGCACCTTGGGCAATCATTGTTACTGATACTATCCCGTTCAATACACTGTGCCCATTAGCCGCAATATCATTAGCAATTAGTGGAATCACTGCCCAATGTAATCCAAAAATAACCAAAACTTGGTAAAAACCACCAATTATTAAACCGGAAAGCGCACTATTAACTGTTAAAAGCCATTGTAAGATTGTAGCAATTCCTTCAGAAATAAATGAAATCACGGGACCTACAATGATTAAAACCGTCATCCCAACTAAGAAAATTTCTACTAATGGTGTAAAAATTTGTCTCAAAGTTATTGGCATCCACTTCTTAATCCACGGTTCAATTTTAGCCGCCATCCAAGCAGCAAAAATCATGGGAAAGATTGAATATGTATATTGTGGAATATGAATTGGAATGCCAAAGAAGTTAGCATTAATTCCTACGCCAGCAAGATAGTATGTGAATTTACCACTAGCAAAGATTTTAACTAAATCAGGATAGATTAAGAAGCCGCCAATTAAAGAAACTATGACTGGATTAGATCCTAATTTCTGTGCAGCTGTGAATCCAACGATTATTGGTAAGAAGTAAAAGGCAGCATCTCCCATTGCATTGATAATAGTATATGTCGGAGAAGTTGTTGACATGTGGTAAAAGTTAGTCAGAATATTCAGAACTCCTTTCAACATACCACTAGCTGCTAATAACCCAATTACTGGCATCATTGATCCAGTAATAACACTAATTAATTGAAAGAAACCATTTTTAATTTTTCCTCCTACAGTTTTCGGTACAGGTGACTTTTCTACTGATTCTTGTGTTTGCTGTGAATAATTTGGTCCAAGCAACTTAATTAGTGCATCGTAAACATCATCGACAGTTTGTCCAATGACAACCTGATATTGATTGTTTGCTCGTGCAACATCGATTACTCCCTTTATCGCATTAACCTGCTTATCATTAGGAATACCATCATCTTTTAATGTAAATCGCAGTCTAGTAAAGCAGTGAATAACACTCTTTACATTTTCCATACCACCAACTGCAGTTAATATTTCTCGAGCAGTTGTTTGATATTGTGATTCTTTAGTTTGAATCACCGCCTCTTTTGAAGATTGCTTTAAACTGATAGTTGCCGCTACTTCTCCTGCTTTAATCATACCTAAATTCAAATCAATTTTATCTAGGACTTGAGCAGTATTTGTAATAGCAACAATAATAGTATCTTGCTTATGTGCAGCATTAATAGCTTCTAAATCCATTGTCCCTAGATGTTCACCTACATGAACATTATCGCCTGCCTTAACATTTAAGGTAAAAGGCCTACCCTTAAGTTCTACAGTATCGATACCTAAATGAATCAGGATTTCAACTCCCTCTTGAGTTTTTAAGCCAATTGCATGTTTAGTTTCAGCAATCATCACTACTTGTCCTGAAATCGGGGATATAATTTCCCCAGAACTAGGTGCTAAACCAAAACCTTCACCTAACGTTTTCTGCGAAAAAACTGGATCATTAACTTCACTGAGATTAATTACCCTCCCAGTAGTAGGTGCTACTAACTTAATCTTATTATCCATATTAGGCCTCCATGATATCGCTTTCTAAAATAGATTATATGACTTGTATAGACAAGTGTCAATGAATTGTTTATTATTAAATTGTAAATACTTTAATTAATTGTTAAAGTCAAAATTTTACCATAAATGATATTATTAAAATAAAAAGGTGGTATATATGTGATGGTAGCAAAATATTTAAAAATTTCCGCTGATTTGACAGAGCAAATTCAGCAAAAAAAATATCATGTAGGGGATTTTTTACCAAGTGAACCGATTTTAGCAAAAAAATATTGTGTTTCACGTGAAACGATTAGACGAGCATTAGACGAACTAATGTCTGCTGGATTAATTCAAAAATTACAAGGTAAGGGATCTGTTGTACTTGACGTAACACGCATCGCTTTTCCAATTTCTAATATTGCTACCTTTAATGAATTAAATGTCCAAGAGCAGATGCATGCAACAACTAAAGTTTTATCATTAATGGATGCAGATTTACCTTTAAATATTAGTAATAAATTATCGTTAACTTCTACTTCATCTACTTATGTCAAACGTTTACGGTTCAGCAAACATGAACCTATCGTAGTTGATGAAGATTACATTTTAAAACAATATGTCCCCAGTATTTCTATAAATCAAGCCCAAGGTTCTCTTTACTCTTATTTTGAGAAGGAACTAGGATTAAACATTGACTATGCCACAAAAGAAATTACCGTTGAAGCTGCAGATAATAAAATTGTTAACGAATTACAACTAAAAGATACTAATTTAGTTGTCGTTGTTCGTAGCCTAACTTATTTAAAAGACACATCCTTTTTTCAATACACGATTTCACGACATCGTCCAGATAAGTTTAAGTTTGTTGACTTTGCTCGTCGAAAAACAAAGCATGGAGGAATTGTTTTATGAATTTTGAAGATAAAGTTATTTATCAAATTTATCCTAGATCATTCTACGATAGTAATGGTGATGGAATTGGAGACTTGCCTGGAATTATTCAAAAGATACCTTATTTAAAACAACTTCATATTGATATGATTTGGTTTAATCCTTTTTTTGTTTCACCACAAAATGATAATGGATATGATATTGCCAATTACTACACAATTGACCCTCTTTTTGGTACCATGGCTGACTTTGAAGAATTAGTTAAAAAGCTAGCAGACAATAATATTGATGTGATGCTGGACATGGTTTTGAACCATTGTTCAACCGAACATGAATGGTTTAAAAAAGCTTTAGCGGGAGAGCAGCATTACCAGGACTTCTTTTATATTCGGAGCCCAAAAGCTGATGGTAGTTTGCCTAATAACTGGGTTTCAAAATTTGGTGGACCTGCTTGGGCTCCATTTGGTAAAACTGGCAAATATTACTTACATTTATATGACAAAACTCAAGCAGATTTAAATTGGCATAATCCCGCAGTCCGAAAAGAATTATTTAAAATTGTCAATTTTTGGCAAAATAAAGGCGTTAAAGGTTTTCGCTTTGACGTCATAAATGTAATTGGCAAAAGTGAAACTTTGCCCGATGCACCTGATAATGTTAACACCAAACTAATGTATACTGATCAACCAATTGTTCACCAATATTTACAGGAACTTAATCAAGCAACTTTTGGTCAAAATCCTAACATAATTACTGTTGGGGAAATGTCATCAACTAATGTAGCGAACTCGGTTGAATATACAAATAAAAATCGACATGAGTTATCAATGGTTTTCACATTTCATCATTTAAAAGTTGATTACAAAAATGGACAAAAATGGACAAAAGTTCCATTTGACTTTCTCAAACTAAAAAAATCACTAAATGAATGGCAATTAGGAATGAGCTCTGGCGGTGGATGGAATGCATTATTCTGGAATAATCATGATCAGCCATGGGCACTTAGTCGTTTTGGTGACCCCGTACATTTTCGTGAAAAATCTGCCGAAATGCTCGCGACAGTGATACATCTACTACGTGGAACGCCATACATTTATCAGGGCGAAGAACTTGGTATGATCAATCCTAACTATCAAACGATTGATGACTATGTCGATATTGAAACTAAAAATGCATATCAAGAATTACTTCATCAAGGACTGAGTTCACATGATGCACTCACAATAATTCAAGCTAAATCACGTGATAATAGTCGTTCCCCCATGCACTGGGATAATTCACATAATGCCGGCTTTACTACAGGAACTCCTTGGCTAAAACCTAAAAACCAAGATAAAATTAATGTTACGGATGAATTGAATCACGGTGAAATTTTTTCTTATTATCAAAAGTTGATTCACTTACGAAAAGAATATCCAATCATTGCATACGGAAATTATCAACCGATTGACCTAAATCATCCTCAAATTTATGCTTATTATCGAACATATAAAAGTCAAATATTAATAGTAATCAATAATTTTTATGGTAATGAATTATCATACCAGTTACCTAATTCTTATCAAAATCAGCAAGCAAAAGTTTTGATTAGTAATTATGACCGAAAATTAACTCAAATACCTGATCATTTAAATTTAAAACCATACGAAGCAATTGCATTATTGATAAAATAAAAAAGTTGAGATCAAAAAATGATATGCTCTCCCAAAAATTTATTTAAATTGGGGAACATATCATTTTTTCTTTTACAACTCACATGTATTTTGTAAATTCAGCAATTAGCTTTACATAAATTAACCACTTTATTGTATTTTTTCCTGCTGGTTCATAATAATTTATAAAGCTCGTGATAATCTTTCAAGTAAATATACAACAGGAACCTGCGTAGTTAAATTAATCGTTTGTCCAATAATCTTGTACTCCAAATGATAAGCAAAATTTAAATCAGACAAATGAGCGATTGTATTGTCCTCTTCATTAGTAATACTGACAATCCTAGCACCTAACTTACTAAAACTTTTTACTTGGTCGATCGTTGGCTGACCTTCACCACTTACTGATAAAACTATAACCGTTTTATTTCGATAGGAGTCTCGGCTTAAATTGACGGGATAAAAAGGATCATCAATCGCAAAAGCACTGCGTCCATTATTAACAAATTGGCGCGCGCCATAATCACATAAATCGCCCGATGTACCAATGCCAAAGAAAATAAACTCAGCTGTCTTCTTGGCAATTTTTTTAAAACAATCTATTTTTTGATCATAATCTGGTAAAACATCTTGAGAAAAATAATATTGCGCCTGGTAAGTAATATCATCAACTACTTTATTTCTTTTCAATTCAGATGCAATTGCACTTTGTAAGTCATAATAATGCTTATATCCCAGTGCAGTTAGGGTACGCACAATTGATGCAGGCGATACTTGCAAAGTATGCGCCAATTGTCGTAAAGTTGATTCCATTACTTCTTTCTTATTCGCTACAATATAATTATAAATTCGTAATTGTGTTGAAGTTAGCTTATATTTTTTCCGCAATAGTTATTTCCTGATTTAGTTCTTATAATTAGTTAGTTGACCCTTTAACTTTTTTCTGCTTGCAGTTCAGCCTTTAATTTAGTTCGATCCATACTTCTGAAAAAGAAATAGTAAATAATTGTGTCCATTACTAAATTAAATAATTGCATAATTCCACCAGAAATATGTCCTGTTGAAAGAATTCCTGATAAAATTGGCGGAGTTGTCCAAGGCGGATAAATCCCAATAGTTTTAGCTACCCAACCCATTTTCATAGCTGTATAGGTTGTAATAATATTTGCCATCGGCGCCAAAATAAACGGAATTATAATCTGATAATTCAAAACGATTGGTACACCAAAAACAACTGGTTCATTAATATTAAAAATTGCAGGTCCAATTGAGAGCTTACCTATTGCTTTTAATTCCTTATCCTTGGCAAAGAAAGCCATTAAAATAACAAATCCCAATGTCGCACCACAACCACCAATTCTGACAAAGTTGTCAAAGAAAGTTTTGGTAATGATATTTGGAATAGCTTCATGGGCCTTAAAAGCCGCTGCATTAGCGGCTAATGCAGAATACATCATTGGATCAATTACACCAGAAATTGCATTGGCACCATGAATACCAAAAAACCACAGCACACATACAATCAATTCAATGATAATTGCTCCACCCAAAGAATTTGTTACTTTACTCATCGGATCTTGTAAGAAGAATGTAATCACGTTAGGAATGCTCTTCATTGGTGTAGCTTCAACACCAATTCGAATTAACCAAACTACAAATAGTGAAATTGCTCCAGGGAATAAAGCTGCGAAGGAACTACTTACTGCAGGTGGAACTGTATCTGGCATTTTGAAGATTAGATTTTTATGCATTAACCAAACATATAAATCGGTTACAAACAGCCCAACTAATAAAGCAGTGAACAAACCAGACGAATCAAATTGTTTCAGTGGAATCAATAAGCCCCCGTCTTTACCAACCTGCATGGGAATAGTCAGAATGAAAGCTGCTATTGCCACAATCATTGCTGAAAAAGGATCAATTCCTTGATAACTTTTAGCCAAATTATAAGAAATACCGGCAACAGCAACCAAACCCATAATATGGAATGAAGCATTCGTCACATATTGCACTACATTAGCCCAGTTAGGACCAAAAATATGTGCCATAAAATCTAAATACCCTTGGGCCGGAAATTGTCCAATAATCATAAATATCGAACCAATAATAATCATTGGCACCGCTGCAGTCATTCCATCACGCAAGGCAACCATATGCCTAGCGCTGGAAATTCTATTAAATAGCGGAATTATTTTTTTGGTAAGAAAACTATTTTCTTTTTTCTCTGCCATTTTAATTACTCCTATATAGTTTATATCATATTAAAAGATATCGCTTACATTAAATTATGATATCACTATGTTTCATAAAGTCAATATTTTTTGGAAACAAGTTTCAATAAAATAACTACTTTTACTAATACCTAATCTATTTTTTAAACTATATTATTTATTAACCTGATTTAACGGTTTTTTATCACGTAAAAAAGAAATTAAATTTTGTGATGCTTCCTGTGCAATTGCTGTACGTGCTTGTAGAGTTCCTGTACCAGCATGGGGAGACAAAACCACATTATCTAATTCTCGCAAAGCTTGTGGCACCTTGGGTTCAGATTCATAAACATCTAGCCCAGCACCAGCAATATCACCATTTTTAAGAGCAGCAATCAAATCATCCTGCTTAATTAATTGTCCTCGTGCAGCATTAATAATATAAGCAGAATTTTTCATTTTATTAAAAACCTGTGCATTAAAAATACCAGTTGTTGCTTGAGTAGCTGGTGCATGCAAGGTAACTACATCTGCTATTTGAATCAAAGTTTCAAAATCTACATATTGAATATTTAAATTAGCCTCTGTTGCAGAATCTAATTGGTGCCGATTATTGTAAATAACCCTCATACCAAAAACTTGGGCAAATTTGGCTACCTCAGAGCCAATTCTTCCCATTCCATATACTCCTAAAATTCTTCCCTGTAAGCCCATGCCCATGTTTTCCTGTCTAGAAACATCAAGCCATTGTCCCAAGCGAATCGCATGATCGTAAAAATGAAGTCGGCGCACCGTCGCTAGCAAAAGGGCAAAGGTCATTTCGGCTGTTGGTACGCGCACACTTTGGGGACAGTTTGCTACTATAATTCTTTTTTGTTTAGCATATTCAAGATCAATATGGTCAAAACCCACTCCATTAGTAGTAATAATTTTGAGCTTGGTACCAGCATCAATTAGCTGTCGATCACCTTTCATTCCCATTAATAATAAGCCATCGTATTCAGATAAATGTGCTAAGACCCATTTACGTGTTTCTTTTTCAGGCTCATAAGTGACATCAAAATTCTGTTTCAGTTCAGATAACCCAGCTTCTGGAATAATACCCGTAACTAACACTTTTGCTTTATTCATTCTTTAACCTTCTTTTTTAAAAACGGAATCACTACTATTGCGCATTGCCTGCACATTTGGTGACTTAAAATAAATTCGATTAGCATTATTGTACATAACATCTTCTAATTCCGACTCAGTAAAGATATTCGTTTCTTCCAGCCAAGTTGCTAAGTTATGATATGAATTAAATGTGGCTGACCAAGGTGAATCAGTACCCCAGAAAATACGCTTTGCTCCAAGAATATCTTTAGCCAGTGCAACATCTTTTTGACATCGAGGAAACGGAAATGTAGTTTCTTTTTCAATGTCTTGAATTGCGGAAATTTCTGTGCTGATATTAGCGTAAGGTGCCCACTGTACTAAAGCATTAGCTAAACGATTTAAATGATCGGCATTTGGAAATGACAAATGACACACAACAAAGTCTAATTGAGGATAACGTTGTGCCAAATTAGCAATTGCTTCGGGCTGATAGCTAAATTGATTATAGTCGCCATAATCGACTGTAATCACAAATCCGGGATAATCAGCAAAATAATGAAACATTTTTCCTAATTCTGCTGAAGTATCTAATCGAAATGGCTGATGGTAGCCATGTAGACCACCTCCCTGACTAATTTCAAGCTTAATTGCTCTAAAACCTAGATCTTCAACATGCCGATGAACAATCTCCATTGCGTTGTCGGCAAATGGATCAACGGAAAAGGCTGCTATAAATTTATCAGGATATTTCTTTACGGCTTGGTAAGAATAATAGTTTTGAAAACCGTATAAACTTCCTTGAAGTAAGACGGCTTTTTCAACTTGATTATCTTTCATTACTTTTATTGCTACTTCCGCTGTAAAATCATGATCACCCCAGCCATCTGGAATTAAATTAAGAAATGTTCCATCGTCCCAAATCGCCTGTCCGTTACCTAAAGAAGTCATTCTTCCTTTAGCAGAAAAACCAGCTAATGCACGCACTAAATGCAAGTGTCCATCAATTTTTTTCATAATTATGCCTCTTCTTCTATGACTTTAACCATTATATCTATTTTTCAGTTTAGAGCATTCAGCATTAATTGACTACTATCATTATTTAAAATTAAAACTCAAAAAGCTAATTTCTCATTGTATATGAGAAATTAGCTTTTACTAATCATCATAAATAATACTTATTTTCGTAGGTAATTATATAGACCCAAAATTAATTCAATTAAAAGTAATAAATTCCATAACCCTACCAATACTGCAGATATAATAACTATAACCATTACTTGTTCATTATATCCTACACTCTTACTTAAAATCATACCCCAAGCAAAAAGACCAAAGCCAATCACAAATAATAATACCTTAGTAATTCTATATGCCTGCTGATCTACTTTCATCGTTAGATACCTATCGCGCTCATCATCATCTTCACTGGTACCCACATCTTTTGCACGCAAAAAACTACCAATAGTCACAATGATAGCTAAGACTAACCATACACTATCTTTAAGCAGTTTAATCCACTCAACTTTATATAAAAAATCTCGCCCTAATTCATACAGGCTCAGTACTGAACATAATAAAAAGAAAAATGCTTCTAAATAGTACATTAATTTCCTTTTTTGATTATTTTTCTTCATTCTCAAAGTACTCCTGCAAACAAAATAAGGTTTCAATATTAGTATCAAAAATTTGTGCTAACTTATAAGCTAAAATAATTGATGGTTGATAGCGCTCTTGCTCAATCGAATTTATCGTCAGTTCATTTACCCCTACTTTTTCAGCAAGTGAAGCTTGGGTTAATTTTCGCTTTTCTCTTGCTTTTTTAACTAAGTTTTTGATGATTATCCTCTCCTATTTCAGATGATTATATTAATCTATAATTAATATTATATTAAATAAAATCAAAAAATCAATCAAATTATTGAGTTAGTTGATCTTAAAATACACTTTAATTTGAGATATAATAAAGAAAAGGAGAATAATTTATGAATACAAATAAAACCACTAAAAAAGAAAGTTGGGGAAAATTTATCTTTGATGTCATCGTTATGACGACAATTACTCTGGGAATTTTTTTCCTTCTATTACGATTTGTTATTTCAAATGATCGCGTTTCGGGTGCATCTATGCAACCTAACTTTGAAGATAATGACCGCTTAGTTACATGGCGCAACTTTTCACCTAAACACAATGATGTCGTGGTACTACGTGCCCCAAAAGCTGCCCCAAACGTTCCCGAAGCCTTTTACGTAAAACGAATTATTGGACTTCCTGGCGATACCATTGTTTCTAAAAATGATCAAATGTATATCAATGGCAGATTATTACCAGAACCATACTTAAACAACCATTTTAAAAAAGCTGACAATGATGCAGGTGAACCCTTTACCACTAATTTTACTTATAAAGTTCCTCAAGGATATTACTTTGTAATGGGCGACCACCGTGATATTTCCAGAGATTCCCGCTTTTTTGGACCAGTTAAACGTAGTGCATTAATTGGAAAAGTTGTTTTTCGTTACTATCCCTTTAATAAAATTCAAAGCTATTAATCCAAATCAAAAATTAGCAGTTGCTTATAGCGCTTAATTGTGCTTTAATATCTTTAATTTAAAATTAGCAAATTAGTTAGGGGGGACTTAAATTGAATGCATTTAAATCACATTTAGCAAATAATCAAATAAAATATAAAAACAGATCACCTAAGCAAAAAGCCGTTAATCGAATTTTGATGCTTTGGTCATTTTTTTGGGCATTAGTGGCTAACCTATTTCGACAAGAAATATTTGACTTTTGTCATAGTATCAATTATTTGCGTCAGCTCCCTAACTCTTTAATAATCATCATTTATTGTTTAATTATCGGCCTTGTATGTGGTTCTACCTGGAATATTTTTAAAAAGAGCACAATTGATTTACTTGAAAAATAAACAAAGCAAATTTAGAACACCAAAAAAAGTAGTCTCACGACTACTTTTTTTGGTATACATAATAATGTTAAAGGTTATGTGACAGCAAAACACGTATCTTTTCATAAGCCATGTCTTAAGACATAACAATTTTTATGTTTCGTTAATACTCCTTACTTTCCTTCTCAAATAAAGATTATCCTTCCAACTCTTCTTACTTATTTCTGGTGATGAAGTGATGTACCCCAAAACTAGGCGCAGCCACTGCCTACTCAAATGCTCCTAACTCTACCTCAAACTTTTTGATCAGTTGAAAAGAAGCAGGGCCCCCTATAATTGACACTTGAAAGAGCGCCAAGTGCAAACACAGATTATTACTGATAGCATAAAATCTTGATTCGGTGTTGGAAACGATCATAAATTCATACAATATTTATATAACGCTTTAAAAGTAAAGGATATTCAATAAATGAAATATTGTCTCAAACATCTGGAAAATTAGGCAGAAAAATGGCTGTCCCGAGGAAGCAACCAAGATCAAACTGATCAAACGCACAGCTTACGACTATCGCAAGTCAGTCATCTGGTCGCGCGTGTCAAGTTAGAAGATTCAAGAGCTGTGGTTAAGAAAAGAACATCAAGATATCTAATAGTTACTCTAACAATATCATTTGACAAAGAGTCTAAGTAACTTAAAATCTTTTAATTATAAACTCAATTTTTGGATCGATTGCGCAAATCTTTTTAGAGCTCGTGATTTATTATTTTTCAAATAGATTAATTGCATGGAATACTGCTGATTCTTCTGTTTTGAATGAAAATGATGGTAAGTAATTTCAGGATTTGGTTGCAAAATCAAATCGATTAACCCAGCCGGGATATATGCAATGCCTTGATTTAATGCAGTACTAGTCATCAACTGTTCAATAGAAGAAACTCGGATAATTTGATGATTATAAATATTTTCATATAAAGTGGCTGTAAAAGTCTTTCTCATGAAATCAGAACTTTCACTACTGTAATAATAAAGGGTCTGTCCAACAAGATCAGTTTCATTAATAATCTTTTTCTTACTCAAAGGGTTCTGTTTACTAATTCCCAACATCATTTCGTTAGAATATACCGTAACATATTCATAAAGATCTGCTTGGGGAATATCGTATTTGCCGTATTGATTGATATAAGCGCAATCTAACCTACTTAACGCTAAATCAGTCAAACAATGTTCAACACTTTCTTCTATTGTGAAAAAATTTATTTTTAGGTCTGGATTTGTTGTCTGATAATTAACGATTTCTCGTTCCATGATAAAAGCATCAAAAATAGAAAAATAACCAATATAGAGCGTATCATGAATTGAAGTAGCAATATTCTTTAATTCGGATATCGTTAAATCAAAATTGTTTAAATATTCTTGCCCTCTTTCAGCAAAGTATTTGCCCGCTGAAGTTAAACTAATACGATTAGCTTCTCGGTTAAATAGTTTTACTCCAATTTCACTTTCTAAACGAGAAATCTGCCGAGAAACTGCCCGTTGAGAAACATATCTCTGCTCCGCTACCCGTTTAAAACTACCTTGTTGTACAACCGCTAAAAAAACTTTTAATTGTTCACTATCCATTTTTTACCTGTACTTCTACATTCGACTCCCGACAATAATTACTATATCACATTATAAATGTAACCGTTTATAATATAGCAAAAAAGGAGAATAAACAAAATGGAAGTAAAAAACAACTATGATATTGTAATTGTTGGTGGAGGAGCAGCTGGTTTTACAGCTGCCTATGAAGCTAGTCATCATGGTTTAACAGTTTTAGTTGTCGAAAAAGGCCGGCACACTGGTGGTAGTGGTGAATATATCGAAGGAGCCTTTGCAGTTGATTCATATCTTCAAAAACAACATAATGTCAAATTAACTAAACAAGATGTTCTTGTTGAAGAATTGGCCTATTCGCATTATCGCGCGGATACCCAGGTCTGGAAAGAGTACATTGATGCCTCTGCTGGTATAATCAAATGGTTAAAAGATCTTGGCGTTGATTATTTAGATGTCGCACCACTAGGTAGCGGTTACCGTACTTGGCATTTATTTAAAGGTTTAGGCAAATCAGTTATTCATGATGTCCTAGAACCCAAAGCTAAAAAACAAGGAACTGATGTAATTACCTCAACCACTGTAACTAAGATCAATTTAGATGATCAAAAACATATTCAAGGCGTAATTATAAAAGATTTGAATGATCATTCAGAAAAAGTTGTTACAACAAAAACTGTCATTTTAGCTACGGGGGGCTATTTAAACAGTAAAGAATTAATCAAGAATGAGACCCATTACAATGTCGATCAATTGATTCCTGTTAATTCTGAAAAAAATACTGGTGATGGTTTAAAACTCGCTTGGTCTGTCGGTGCAAAAAAATATGCGATGGGAACTGCAATGCTTTTTGGTGGCTATCTTAAAGATCACACTAAACCAGGGTATGTATATCGCTATTCTGAATTGAACGGTGCAGCAGATCAGCAGTCTCTGCTTTGGGTTAATGAAAATGGTGATCGTTTTGTCAATGAAGAAGTAGTTGATAATTTTGCCTTAGCGGGGAATGCACTTTTTACTCAAGATAAAATTTTTACTATTTTAGATCAAAGTACAGTTGATCATTTATCTGAAGACAAAATATATAAGCCTATGGGTACTTGGGATTATCATGATACCAAGCTACCTCATTTAAAAGAAGAAATGCAGACTGCATTTAATGAGCATGCACCATATCTTACCAAAGCTGATTCAATTCATGAATTAGCTCAAAAAGTTGGCTTAAATAATCTAGAAAAAACTATCAAGCGTTATAATCAATTAGCTCATAATGGTAAAGATATTGACTTTAATAAAAAAATAGACTTTATGATTCCAGTTGAAAATGGACCTTTCTACGCCATTGAATTAGGAGTTGGTGCTTTCTGTACAATGGGTGGCTTGAAAACTAATCCAGAACACGCAGTCTTAAATCAATCAGGTAAAGCAATCACCGGTCTATACGCTGTAGGTAATGACGCCGCAGGAATGTTAATTGGCGATACTTACGGACCAAATATGCCCGGAACAGAAGCAGGATTTGTCTTTTATTCTGGCAAACATGTTGCTGATGTCATTTTCGATCATTGCCAAAAATAATTTTAAAGGATTTACTAAATAACAGCATTTTAACAAATACCCCATAATTAGATTACCTAATTATGGGGTATTTGGCTGACTCCACTATCTAAATAAGGCAAATTTACTATTTGGTAAATATTAATTATGCTTCTGCCTTAAGTTTAAAATTAATTACATAACTTAACAGTATTTGATAAACAAAATGTTAAAAAAGTTATCTTTCGGAATTACTTTGAAAATGTGTTGATTAAGTCCACCTTTGCCTTTATTCCAGATTGTCGTCTCTAGTAAGGCTGACCATGATAATCATCATTATTTATAATATGATCCTTACCAGTAGAATCACGTATAAACTCAGTCTTAGATGTAAAGCCATCATGCATTTTAGGTGATTCTGGGCAATTTCACGATGAACAAAATCATTTGCTATTAAACAACTAAAGCCTGTGCATCTGTAGTCATCGTTAACTTTCTTTTGGTCTTGATTAACAATAAAATTGCTGAAGAATCATATTCCTTTAATATAAATGTATGATCAATTCCCTTGTGTACTACAATTTGTTCCTCTCTTTTACTGGTAATCATTTCCCCTAATCGCTATAAATCAAAATACTACCATTACTTTTTAATATCAGTAAGAATGGTTTCATTATCATTATTGAAAACTATATAGTTTTACTGTCACATTCTCATATTCCGTCTTTTATTCTACCAATTGTAGAGCCTAAATTAATTCTTTTCTTGAAATAATCTTCCATCCGAACAAGGGGCATAATGGTTTTCCTTCGACTAATGACACTAACATTAATCAGAATTATTTTATACCAAGTTTTATTCCTAAAATATCATATATATGTATTTGTGTTATAAATGTACAAATCCTTCTTTATTGATAAATCATACAAATATTCATATCAATTATATTACAACTTTATGATTACTTTATAAGGCAGTGGCTTATTATCATGGTATGGAATAACCACAAAATTTTTATATCCCTTTTCTTCGAAACAAACGTTTGGACTAACGCTTGTTGACAGATATCGCTCTACTCCATCACAAGATTTAATAATATAAAAATCAGCCTTGTTAACCTTGGGCCAACATAAGTGGATCAAATTATACCGGTGATCTACTAGCGTTCTAAAATCTTGATTAAATTCTCGGTCAGTAAAATATGATGATCCTATTAATTTATATAATTGTTTAGCTATGATTTTACCCAAAGTAAAGGCTCCATAATCCCGAAAATGAGTTATATCATATTTATCATTAACCAAATTTGGAAAATCAGCCTTTTTAACTTGTAAGTAAAGAGCATGCGCACCATCAAACCCCAAATCATTTAATAGTTTAGTAGATTCCTTACCCAAGTCAATAAAAGGTATCTGTTGCTGTACACTTATTATTTGCATCACCTTTCGATATTCTTTAAAACAAAGTTTAAATTTAAGTTTATCTTTGTCATACTTAAATTGGGCGGGCGGTGAAACCAATATGGGCTTAGCTCCTCTTGCTATAGTACCTTCAATATATTGTTGCAAGTACTTAGCAAAGTTAATTGGTGAAACGTACCGATCAGGTCGATAAGATGTAGCATCATTATCGCCGAATTGAACGAGTAAATAGTCTCCCGGCCTGATATCTTGCAAAATTGCTTCTAGTCTACCTTCATAAATAAAAGTTTTAGAAGATCTAGCTCCAATTGAACGGTTATCAATGAAGACTTTTTCACAGTCATACCGAACTGATTGAGAGTAAAAGGAAGATTGTTTAAGTTCTACAAAACTACTTTTTACTTGATGATATAGTTCGGCACCCCACCCTGATTGGGGTACTTCTTCCACGGAATAGGTTTGTGCGGTTGAATCCGAAGCTATATAAATTCCTAATTTGTCTGTTTTCTTTTTTAATGGTAGTTTTTCCAAGCTTAAGCGGTTTAACCATAAATATGCTGTTCTGCTCTGACTTAAACTTGGTGGACAAACATGATTAATTATAGATAAGTCAAAAGTATTCACTGATAGCGCGATATTTAATTGTACATGTATTTGCCCCTTAGCAGGAACCAAAACAGTTTTCTCGTTAATATGATTAACTATAATATCCACTCGATTATCGTCTTCGCTGTCATTGCTGAGGATCAAAGAAACCCGATAATTTGCAATATCTAGATCTAAAACCAAGTGAAGCGTTTCAGCATAAACATTATGTGCACAAGTTTTAGTGTCCCCATATAATGCCTTACTAACTTCATACCATGATTTATTAATCAATTTCAAACCAAGTAAATTTTTTTGAATAATGTGAGCTTTTTCAATATAAGCTGTTCTAGGATAATATATACCATCTTCCCAACCAACTGCAGGCTTCGGATAACTACAAAAATAGTATCTTGCTTCAATTGAAAAAATATTTTGTTGAAAATCAAGTAAGAAATTTTTCATAGTTAATATTCATCTTCTATCTTTTTAACAATATCCATAATATTATTATTGCCCCAGCACTTTTCATAAGGTATACCAGTTAAGTTCTCAACAACAGACTTCGTTTTTTCCGTAACATTCTTTTTGGAGCCACCATTCCGCAATCGTTTAATTTCTTGTAATATAACTTTATGATTCTCTACATTCAACTTACAAATATAAGAAAAAGTAATCCCTAGAAGTAACAAAACAATTGGAACTATACAATATAAAATTAATAAAGCTTTAATAGTAGCAGGTGACTGTACCCTAGCACCAGCTTTAAAGCCAGTGACTTGCAAAATAATACCAACAATCAAAGTGAATAGAGAATCTAAAACTGTATCAATAGTTGTATTAATTCCAGCATATTCACCTTCACGTCTTTTGGAAGTGACCATTTCATCCACATCAGGTAAAAAAGTAAATATATATTGCGATGAATTAACAACACCTGTAACCCCAAAATTAAGCGCTATCATAGAAACTATCCACCACATATTCAATTGCGTAGGTTTAAGAATTGCTAAGATAAGAATACCAACAAAGACAATAATCGCTTCCCACGCACCAACACGATATGAGACCATGCCATTCGTTTTTGATTGCAACCATATAAAGAAAAGTAAAAATATAATGCCAAAGAAATAGCCAGCACTTGTAGAAACGGCAACCTCAGTAGGACTTAGGAGTAGGACAAAAATAATAAAGTAAGTATTAATATCACCGCGAATGGTTCGGAACAATTCCTCACATTGCCACATTAATAGGTAGGTCCAATATGATCTGATTCTAATTGCACTAATAAAATTCCAAAAAATATTGATCAAACGCTGCCACAAACTCAAATTATTATTTTCTAAAATAGTTGATTCATCTACTGGTCTCTCATAAACAGAATTATAAAAAACAATCAACATAATTGTTCCAATAATGTCATAAACAAACGCTGCAATAAGAAAACTATTGGCACTATCTTGACTACAAAGTTTAAAAATCCATGCAATAAATAAAGAACCAAATATACCAGAAGTAGCTGCCCCCGCCTGGTTAAATCCAATTAACTGCGCTCTCTGACCTGAATCTTCAGACATTTCAGAAGTTAGGGTCAACTGCGATGTCGATAGCATAGGCGTCACCAAAAAATAGAGTAAGAAAAAAACAAAATATAATTGGTGCGGCATTCTAGGAAGCCACATTAAAATATATGTAATTGCTTTTAAAGGAATCCCTATTAAAAACATTGATTTTCTTCGTCCATGTTTTCGGCCAAATTTTGTTTGATACAACCGATCCGAGGCATAACCATAAATGGGGGTTATTGCCGCACCAATAATTTTTGCAATTGTAAACATTAGTGTAACAATTACAATTGGTATCTTAAGAAACGTTGTATAGTAATACATTAGCCAAGTAGTGATTAATGTGATCATCACATTAGATAATTGAAAGGCTGAGAATCCTAATTTTCTCCATAAAGGTATTTTTGTTCCTTCATTCTTCATTGAAAGAGAATATGTATCATTCTTGTTTTTACTCATCATTTATTTCCTTAGTGCTGCTAATTTTTTTAACTAAAATTATAGTGTCATACATCAAATAGCCATTAGTAGTTATACTTATAACGTTATCATCTAAAATTTTATCAGCAGGTAAGCTAATCTTCCATAAATGATGACTACCACCTTGTATAGCCGATCGATAAGCAGCTCTATCATTGGGAAAAATAAGTGTTGAAATCAAACCATTATTGAACTTAATACTCGCTGCACACCCATCACTATTTTCCATGTTTTTTTGTGTCGTTCCAGCAAGAGAAATTTGTAGTTCGTAATTTTGTCCATCAAACTGTATATCTTCTTTTCTAAAATGAATTTGCCATACACCACAATCGTTTTGTAGATAATACCAATCATTAGTCCAATTAACATAATAATCTAAATTTGATGGTACCAAATCTTTCCAGCTATAATTTCTAAGTTGATCGCTAAATTTCATACCATACGTGGTATGTGTGCACAAACCAATTTGCCAAATAGTTTCTGTTTTTCGCTCAATCCAGAGAGTATTTAAGTTCACGTTATTATTAATTATTACCTCTTTTAATAAGTGAGTTTCTACATCATCAGAAAAATTTTCATAAGCATATAGAAAATATTTATCTGGCCGAATATTAGTTAGTTTGAATTTTCCTTCATTATCGGTATTTGCATAATATACAAAATTGGACTTTTGGTGATAAATTGGAACACATTCAATACTTGTATTCGTCAAAATTACAGTACAATTCTTTTTATTGTATTCGGAAATAATCTTCCCAGTAATAGTATATAATTCGCTAGGATACTCTCGTTCAATAATCCCATCATAGGGCCACGCCTTTTTTTCATAAATGACTCGTTTTTTTACATCTTGAATATCTCCGTTATTAAGATAAACGCACCAAGGACCATAAATTTTTTGAAAATTAGGTTTTATTTCAGTTATACCTTTGCCAAAATGCTCGCTGATTAAATAATTTAAAGTAATAGCATCATAGTGAACCATCAAGTCCTGATTTAATGGACCGCATCCATAATAACTTTTATCAGGTGTAATAACCCAAAAACCTAACTTTGGACCATATTGACCCCAAAAATCTGTATCCTTAAAATAACCAGCATAATCATATTTTGAATAAACCAAACTACTATCATATAAAGATCCATCTTTCATCAAAAAAGTTTCATCCTGCAATTTTTTACCTTGTAGCATGATGGATGAATGCGGTTGCAATCCCATACGTACACCATTGTAAGCAATGGAGAATAGAGAACTATTTAAGCGGTATACCGTACGTAACTCGTTAATATGAAAACTTGTTTTACTATTATTCCATGCTTTAATGTAAAAATAAATTCCCGTATCACTATCTTTTACAATAACATGATATTCTAAGCCTAATTGTCCTGTATCATCAATATAGGCAAGATGAATACACTTTTTAGATTGCTCAATTATTTTGAGTGAAGTAGGATGTAGTCTAATCGTCTTAGTACCTATATGATAGTCACAGTAGAAACTATTATATTTATCAGGATCATCTGGTTCCCCAGCTAAATTAGCAAGTAGATCACTGCCTCTATATCTTAAATGACTAACCTTTCCTTCATCATCAAATGAGATTTTTATCACTCCATTACTAATTTCAGCTTCTTTAGAAGAATTGCTTCTTAGTTTTAACTTTAAATTCGTTTTCATCTTATTTTCACCTACCTAAAATAAAAAAGGTAGATAAAGTTCCACCTCTATCTACCCTTTAAAATCAGATCAAACAATATATATAAATTTTAAATTAAGATAGCACTTTAGTAATTAACTAATTGCTCTACTTTTTAAGACCAATTTTGCTACACCTACAATACCAGCATCATTCCCAAGAACTGCCAATCTAACCTTAGTAAAGCTTTTATTGCTAGAGTAAATATATTTATTTATCGCTTGTTCAACTTTTGTCCTGAGAAATTCGCCAGCATTGGAAACACCACCACCAATAATTACCTCTTTAAGGTTTAAAACATTGACTACATTTGCTATAGCTAAACCTAAATAATCGCAAGCCTTATTAATTACATTATTTGCTGGTATAAAATCTTGTTTAGCCAAGTCAAACACGTCTTTTGCTGTAATATCTTTGTTATTGTTATTAATCTCCTTTTGATAAAGACGCACTATTCCCGTAGCAGAAGATATCGTTTCCAGACAACCTTTATTCCCACAAGTACATTTAGGTCCCTTAGAATTGACAATAACATGTCCTAATTCTCCAGCAGCTCCAGTTCCACCATGGATTAGCTGATTGTTTATTATAATACCTGCTCCTACTCCGGTTCCTAGCGTGACGTATAGTAAATCTTTTGCAGTGCCAGAACCCTTCCATTGTTCTCCAATTGCTGCAGCATTAGCATCATTTTCAATTACTACTGGCACATTCAAACTATTAGTAAGCGGCGTAATAATATCAATATTATCATTCCAACCTAAATTGTTACAATCATATATTTGCCGCGTATTTGGCCGTACAGAACCAGGTATGCCCAATCCAATTCCTAGGAGTCGTTTTTTTTTATCAATCAAATGTTGACGAACTTCACGAACAATGTTTCTCATCGTATCCATTGGATCTGTTGCAGAAGGTGTCATAATAGACCATTTGCTTCTGATTTGGCCACTTTCAGTAACCATTCCAAACTTAATAGTCGTCCCACCAAAATCTATACCGATTACAACATTTTCCATAGTTACCTTCCATTCATTATTCTACAAAGTCACCAATTTTCATATACTTGACATTATCAGTTGTTACCTCTTGATCATCAACTAACAGTTTTTTTGGCACAACTTTAAACAGATGCTCATTTGCCTTAACTGTATACTTGGTATCATCTACTTGATAACGCTCAAGCAGTTCATCTTCTGAAGGAAGTTTACCATCTACAGTAAAGCAGGTAATGAACACAAAGTGCTTTGTGCCATCACTAATAAATTCTCTGTTAGTTTCTGGACCATATTTAGTTAATTTAATCGGGTTAGAAAAATGAATAAAACAAGCAGAATTGACCTTACGAAAAGCTACCCAATTTTTACCAACCATATCTTCATCAAATTCCCAAAATGGATAATACATATGGATAAACGGAAAATCTTCTTTGGTTAATCTATATGTCATAAACATATAATTATCATATTGATTAATTTGAGGTTCTCTATTATTTCCTGCCCAATAGCTAGGTTTATGATCGCCACTGTATTTATGCTCACCTGGATTAGTTATCCAAATGTTATTAATCATACCCCTTAACGCTACATTCATATTATGTTGCTGAACCCCGTGCTCGTCAACCTGATAATTAATTACACTAGCCATTGCATATTCTGGCGTTTTGTAAATATATGAATGAGCACAGTTGATTCCTTGAACATATTCAAATTTCATTGGCTTTGCTGGTACAAATAGTTTACGCAGTTTTTCGTTTGGAACATAGTCTGAAAGTGCAAATGGTGCAGCATCTCGCAAAGCATCATTAAAACACCCGATATCAAAAGCCACCTTTGATAAACTAGCAATTTCACTTAAAGAAATATTTTTCAAATTGTGCTCATAAACTCGGCCATAAGTTGACGCATAATTTTTACCAAACGAATTGATAGCAATAATTTGGAAGCAAAAATCTAGCCCTTTCTTAGCGAGCGCTTTAATGCTCTTATCTGGTGCAGCATTGTATAAACTAAAGAAACCAATTAGGTCAATCGGCATATAAGTTAAAGAATTCCATTCAGCAAACCCATACTTGAAAAAATCATCAAACCAATCTTCAATTTGCTTTTTACCCAGTTGATACTGCTCTTGTCCATTATGCTTGCTTACACTAAATTCTTCATTTTGGTATAGATATCCAGCAAAATAACGTGCACTGTGAAAGAGTAGTGCATGATTTTCACTAAAGTACCACATCACGTCATTACCTGGTTCATCAATCCAATATCTAAATTCCAAACATATTTTCTTTAGCATTTTCTTAATTGAATTTGGTATTCTATCAGGATATTTGATCATGAAGCTAAGCAAAGGTGCCAAAATAAAGTCCGAACAATCCCCATGATTATCAACCAGATTAAATGCACTTTCTAGTTCAAAAGGTAACTTGTGACCCTTTGTGTAAGTGAGCGGCTTGCCTAAATACATCTTAACCATGGCAATGTTAACATCATCAAGATTTTGTTTAGCATAATATTCAAGCGCTTGTTTTTTACGCTCTTCAAGTGTTCTACCGGTTATTACATTCTCATAGTTTTGTGTATTGTAAACAGTTAGCCTAATAACTCTAGTAACCCAAGAATCATCTGACAATTTAATACCAAATTCGACATTGGTGAGTGATGCAAACTGAAAGTCATAAGTATTTCCCACAATGTAATCATGAGATCCTTTGGTGATTACTACTTCACGATCTCCCTGCTTAAATTCAGTAATATTCCCACTTTGCATATTGCTATATGGGTCTTCTGTCGGAGGATTAAACCGAATTCTCAAAGTGGTATTTATTGGTGAATCAACAAAAAACTTAATGTTGCCCTTGTCATAATAATCTTTCAAAAAGTAAATTGACGCCAATACATCCTGAGCATTTCTAATAGCTTCAGCATCTTTTACAGGAATATGACCATGTAAAGTTTCATTACTTAAATTGATCATCGAGAAGATAAAATCTGCGTCTCTTTCTGCTAGATCATCAAAATAAACAACAACTTCATTACTACCTTTGTCCAAAGACAATTCAATATTTTTAGCTTTGGCAGTATTTCTCGTATAATTTTTATAAGTTACTTCTAAACGATCGTTAACCCAAACTTTCATTCCACCTGGAGTTGAAATCTCGAAAGAAATTACTTTTGGCTCATCCATATCTATGTAAGTTTTAGCCCAACATCTCAGAATAGTTGGTACTGGTACATCAGTAGATAAAGTAACAAAATCATCTTCAAAACCAGAATATACTTTAGTATAATTAATAGTTTTATCTAATTTTTGATTGTCAATTACTTTGTGAGTTAAAAAATATGCTCGACCTGGATATTCGTTATCAATACCTTTCATTTCGTATTCGTACGGACTCGGGCGAAGCCCCTCTCGAAACTTCTGTGGCCAAACTGTTGTTTGGCGTTCATAATTAATTGGCGATAACAAAAAATCCGTTAAAGATCCGTTTTTTGAAACTGTATATTCCTTAGAATCCATTGATACTTCTCCTAACTTTATTAGCAACAATCATGGAACCGCTACCATATTTTAAAATTTACCACAGTAATTTTCATAAAACAACTTAGTATTATCCACTTTGGCCTATACCAATATAACAAGAAATAATAAGTTTTTACCTAAACAATAACTTATTACTATCATGCATACTTTAGACCACTCTTTAAAATTTTTTATTGTTTGATATAGTTATTGTTACTTATAAATTCTTACCGATCTTTTGACAAATATTATTTAAAAAAAGCTGGTTTTTCATAACATTTATGTTTACAATAAATACTGGAACCGCTTCCTAAAAATTGGATTACTTATTGATTCTTAATAGATTTAGGAGCAATTATTTAAAAATGAATAAACTTTCAAAACGAATTTATACAAAACGAAAAATCACTCTTTGGACAGCCATATGTTATGGACTAACAGATTTTAGTAGTGGGGGCGCGCAAGCCGTTCAATCGGCATGGATGTTGTTTTTCTTTACAACATTCTGCAATTTATCGGCTACACAAGGCGCTTCCATTATTGCAATTGGCAGTTGGGTAACTGCTATTTTTGGCTTAGTAGCAGGAGGAATTACTGATAATTTTTATCACACTAAGTTGGGTAAGATTTTTGGTAGACGCCACTTCTTTCTGATTTTTGGCTCTCCATTTATTCTTTCTTATATTTGTTTATGGTTTGGTGGATTGAGCTATTGGTATTACTTTTTTGTTTATTTAGCATTTTTGTTAATTCAGCAAATGATTACTGTACCATACTCAACTTTACCAAATGAAATGACGACTGATTTTAACGAACGAACCTTGCTTTCTACAACACGATTAGTGTTTGCTGCATTTTCTAATTTTTTTGCAAATTTCATTCCTGCGCAATTATTTAAAATATTCGGTCAACATAGTGCTATGGCACTGACTCTCAATGCTGTTTTCTTTGGTATTGTATACCTATTTGGGCTTTGGCTTACTGCTTTTAACACCTGGGAAATGTCAATTAATCAGGTTGAAAGTGTTGTTGAAAGAGAAGAAGAAAAAAATGGGTCATCCAGTGAAAACAAACCTAAAGGTTCGTTCTGGAAAATTCTTGGCCACCAGTTGTTAGACTATATCCGTGTTTTTCGAGTTAAATCTTACACTCAACAAATTTTGATTTATCTGTTATCATTTACTGGTTTTGATGTAATGAATATGGTCTGGACATATTATGTTATCTTCTGCCTACATGGAACCGCCACAACGGCTGGTTACATTATGTCTTTTGCTGGCTTTGGCTTTATCGGTACTTTACTTGGTGGCTGGGCTGTTGTAAAATTCGGCCCACGCAAGCTTTACGGTATCACACTGGGAATAGATTTAATTACATTTATAGTCCTATATATTTTGGGCAAGTTACAGCCTAAAAACACCTTTATATTATTATTCATTATGATGATGCTTTTCATTATTTCAAGAGCTATTGACTGGTTCCTACCATGGAACATGTTTCCATTTATGCCCGATCTAGGAGAACTACTTAATGGTGAAAATAAGGCTGGTACTTTCCAAGCAGTTATAAGTTTCGTACGTGGTCTTACTTCTGGCCTATCTGGTATTTTTATTGGTATGTATCTTGACAATAACGGATTTGTTAAAAATGCTGTTACCCAGCCGGTTGCAACACAAAATGCAATATTGAATGTCATTTTATTTGGTTCAGGTACTTTAATTTTCCTCGCATTGTTTATTTCATTTGGTTACAAGTTAAATAAGCAAAGCCACACAATTATTATTAATGAAATTACAAGGCTTCGGGCTGGTGGCTCCAAAGCAGATGCAACAGAAGAAGTTAAACGCACCACTAAAGAAATCATTGGTGTTGACTATGACAAAGTTTGGCCTGAAATAGAAAAGACAAACAATTAATTTTACTAGTTTTTGAGGCAGGGAACTTTTTCTGCCTTTTTTAATAAAACATTTTGAAAGTGTAAGCATTATGAGTACAAAATTACAAAACCCTAATTTAGATTGGCTAAGTGATCCACAGATTTTTGAGGTTAATCGTATTAAAGCCCACGCGGATTTTGAATTTTACAAAAATCCAGCAGAACTTGTTAAAGAAAAAACTAGTTTAAAACAGAGCCTAAATGGTACTTGGAAAGTACACATAGCTTCAAACTTATCAACGGCACCCTTAGATTTTTACAAAAACAATTTTAATGATAGCGGTTTTTCGTATATAACAGTGCCTGGTCAACTAGAGCTACAGGGATATGGCAACCCAATTTATGTTAACACACAGTATCCTTGGGATGGACATGAAGAATTAGTGCCACCTGCCATTCCTAAAAAATCGAACCCAGTAGCTAGTTATGTCAAACAATTTCAGCTTAACGATAGTTTTAAAAATAAAAAAGTCTTCTTATCATTTCAAGGAGTACAAACTGCTTTTTACGTTTGGTTAAATGGAAACTTCGTAGGATATAGTGAAGATTCTTTCACGCCAAGTGAATTTGAAATTAGTGACTATTTAACCAATGATACCAATCGATTAGCAGTCGAAGTTTTTAAATATTCTAGTGCTAGTTGGTTAGAAGATCAGGACATGATTAGATTGTCAGGGATATTTCGCGATGTATACCTTTATGCTGTACCAAAGACCTATATCAAAGATTTAAATTGTCATTCTGAACTTAGCACCGATTTATCTGAGGATACTTTTAGTATCACAGCCGATGTCGAAAATTGGGATGCACAAACTCTGTTTCATTTACAATTAACAGATTCCAATAGTACAATCGTAATAGATCGTACTTTATCCTTTGAACAGTTAAATCAAACAAGTTTTAAGTTATCTAACCCTGCTTTATGGAGTGCTGAAACGCCCAACTTGTACCATGTAATTCTTAGCATTATTGATCATGGGGATATTATTGAAACAGTTTCTACAAAAATCGGATTTAGACGATTTGAAAAAAAGAACGGTATTATGCTTCTTAATGGTAAAAGAATAATTTTCAAAGGCATTAATCGCCACGAATTCGACTATCGCTTTGGACATAGTATTACTAGAGAAGATATGCTATTTGACATTAAATTTATGAAGCAACATAACATAAATGCAGTTAGAACCTCACATTATCCTAACCAGACACTCTGGTATAAGCTTTGTGACCAATACGGTATTTATGTGATTGACGAAGTTAATTTAGAAACTCATGGCTGTTGGTTACAAATAGACGATTTAGGAGACTACTGGAATATACCTGGAGATCATCCTGAATGGTTGCCAGCTGTCATTGATCGCGATAATTCAATGTTCCAAAGAGATAAGAACCATCCCGCAATACTCATTTGGTCTTTGGGAAATGAATCATATGCTGGAAAAGATTTAGTTGAAAGTTCTAAGTGGTTTCATAATCACGATCATTCACGTTTGGTACACTATGAAGGGTTCTTTAGAGGAGGAGCTTACCGAGAATTTTCAGATATGGATACCCATATGTATTGGAAACCTCAAGATTGCGCTAAACAATTAAAAGAGCATCCTAATAGACCATTTATTCAATGCGAGTATATGCACTCGATGGGAAATTCTACTGGTGGCATGAAGCTTGATACAGATCTAGAAGATAGATATCCTAATTATCAAGGTGCATTCATTTGGGATTATATTGATCAAGGTTTTTTATCCATCGATCCTAATGGAAAAAAATGTATTTCTTATGGTGGTGACTGGGATGATCGTCCAAGTGATTATGAATTTTGTGGTAATGGCATCCTTCTTGCAGATCGTATCCCATCTCCCAAAGCAGTTGAGATTAAACAGAATTACTCCAACATTAAAATTAAAATTGATAGCGATGGTTTTTTCGTAAATAACAAGAATCTGTTTATAACTACCGATGACATGGTTTTTGTTGCAAAAATATTAAAGAATGGTCATTCAATATGGCAAAAAAACTTTTGTTTATCAATTAGTCCTGGTAAAAGTCTATATCAACCTTTGAACTGGCTACAAGCACAAGTCAAAGATAATCAAAACGAATATATAGCTGAAATTTCAGTTCAACTTAAAAACGATACAAAATGGGCTAACAAAGGTTTTGAAATATGTTTTGCTCAACAGATACTAAAACATTACATTTTTTCAGATTTTCCAACTTCTCGCCAAGACAAACTCCATTTAGTCGTTGGAAGTACTAATATTGGCATAAACGGTGAAAACTTTAGCATACAACTATCAAAAGCACAGGGAGGTTTAAGCTCATATAGATACAATGGCCAGGAGTTTATTTCTGAGATTCCTAAAACTAGTTATTGGCGTGCTCTTACAAATAATGACGATGGCTATACTGCTAGTTTTAAGTCAGGAGCATGGCTACTGGCAGGTAAATATCAAAAATTAGTAGATACTCAAATTTCATCAACTACTACAAAGGTTACTGTCATCTTTAAATTTCAACTAAAATTACCTACAGAAGCTTACAATACTATTTCCTATGCTATTACTCAAGACGGTACAGTAACTATCTCAGCGACTTACCCTGGTTATAATAACTTACCTAACATTCCAGCTTTTGGTATAGATTTTAGGCTACCTAAAAAATATGACAATTATATGTTTTATGGCTTAGGTCCCGATGAAAATTATCTAGACCGTAATAATGGTATCAAGCTAGGCATTTATAGCGGAACTGCTCAAAATAACTTTACACCCTATTTAGTACCACAGGAAACTGGAAATCATCGTGAAACACGCTGGCTAAACGTGACCGACAATGAAGGACATGGTCTAAAATTCACTGCGCTCAATACTCCATTTGAACAAAGTGTTTTACCATTTAGTGAATATGAGATTCAAAATGCACATCATCAATATGAGTTGCCACAACCATATTGTACAAGGATAAGAATTCTTGCTAAACAAATGGGAGTTGGTGGAGATGATTCTTGGGGTGCCCCTATTCATTCTGAATTTCAAATTAAGGCTAATGAACCTCTTCACTTAATCTTTAAGCTAGAAGGTTTTTAGCCAAGTAATAAAGACGTCCCCTCACAGTAAAATGCGGCTAAAAAGTTATACACTTTATCATTACGCGAGACCCAATGCACGGTTCCGATATTTAATCGGAATCGTGTATTTTAGTCTGTTTGATCTTCTGATGTGGTTGAACCAGTAAACGTAATCGCGCAGTACTGCTTGCATTTCTGCTAGTGAACTGATCTAATTTGGTTGAGCTTCTCCCGCTTCATCAGACTGAAGATTGTCTCTCCCAGCGCATTATCGTGGCAATTGCCCTTGCGCGACATACTTTGCTTAATCTTCATTTGCCTTAATTTAGCTTGATTGCCGCAGTGACGGTATTGAAAATCTTGATCTGAATGCAAAATAGGCTGAGCTGTTTTAGGCAATTTTTACTTGAGCTTCGTAAGCATATAATTAATCAGGTTCATGTTGGGCGCATAGCTAAAGCTTTGATCTAAGAGTATATCAATACATGCGCCGATAGTCGTAAGTCTCATCGCTTTCCTGGTAGAAGATAGACTTAATTGCGGCTTTAACAGCTACGTACTTGTCGGGGTGGTTTAGTCAGTGCTTGCAGTTGAGATGCAACTGCAACTTGTTAAGCAAGACCTTTAACGGCACCTGAGGTCGCTCAGCCCGAATCTCCACGACTATTCCCGTTTTTTGCTGGTTGGTGAGCGCGGATATCGGGCAGCCACTTTTTTAGAATTAAGCTGTCCAGTTCTAGGTCGGTTTTTTGCACTTTTAACTCAGCGACTTATCGACGCAATTTGTTCTACTTCAGTTAGTTTCTTAGCGGGCTTAAGCTTCATCTGACTCTTCTTTTTTGTCATGGCTGGTGGTGTGTGGGGTTAAAGTAGCCTTTAGCCTGATAAGCCACAAGCCAGAGCCTTACTACTCGACCGCGAAAGATTTAAAACCCCAGCTACTTTGAGTACCCCACTTAATATTCATGATAGAAGTGTACCACATTTAGCATTAATTCAGAAGTTAACCACTAAGGCTAAGCCGTGTTCGCGGACTTGTTCTGCCCAATCCCTAATTGAAGTATGATCAATGCCGTATTCTCGCTCTAAACTAGCTAAAGTTTCTTGGTGAGACAATTATTTACTGCAAATTTCAATTTTTTAATCACTTGAATATTTAATCATGAAAAAAGTACTCCTAATGGTCAGATTAATGTCTAACTATATGGAGCACTTCAAACTGAGAGTTTAAGACTTACTCCTGAATATTTCAGAAATCTTCCAAGCGTTGTAAGAAAATCACATCCGTATCTACCAATAGCTATTTGGGGTAACAATGCTAAAGAGATTGCACAAAATCAACCTTTAAATATTCCGTATGGAATCAATAGTTCGCTTGATTATTTATATCAAAATAATGGCAAAACCATTTGGACTAAATATCGTATTGTAGATATGGATTCATATGATGTTTTCAACGAATTAGGTACAACTTTTGAAGCTAAATATCCAAATGAAGTTAAATCACTTAAATTAAGTAAAGGTATAATCTAAGTAATCAATTTGCATCCTTTAATTTCTTTTGCACGTCAATGGTTCGAACAAAAAGATAATCAATTAGTTAATTGTAGAATGAAGTTGAATACTTGACCTGATTAGAAAATAAAAAGTCCATTGGACTTCTTTGATAGAATGTAATTACCAACCTAATTCTAGAAAGAAATTTCCAATGAACTCACTTATTTCTACCATATCTACTCACCTAAAGGGCAAGCACTTTTCTTTTCAAGAGCGGGTGACTCTCCAAGTTTTGCGCAGGCAAGGCCAGTCTTTGCGTCAAATTGCTGCTAGCCTTAATTGTTCACCGACAACCGTGAAATATGAGCTTGAGTAGGGCCAAAATTTCTTTATATCACGGTAAACGTCACCGCTATGATGCTAAAATTGCCCACCAGCGCTATCAGGCAATTCGCCTAAACTGTGGCCGCAAGCAAGCCTTTTTAGTCAAAACGCGCTTCATGCAATATGTTGACCAGCACTTCTTTAAACAAGGCTGATCGCTTGATGCCCGTGTGAACCGGCCTTAGCCAGTGGCGCCTTCACCCGTGAACAGGTAGTCAGTACTAAGACTCTTTACCATTATGTGGAATGCGGCTTATTACGGATTAAGGCAATGGGCCTGCCCGAACGCTTAAGCCGCAAGACGAAAGCCAAACGCGTGCGCCAGCATAAACGCAGACTGGGGCGCAGTATTAGTGAGCGACCTGCTGCTATTAACCAGCGCCGCGAATTTGGTCACTGGGAATGCGACCTAGTCTTAGGTCATAAAACTACAGATGACAATGTCCTCTTAACTCTATATGAACACATGACGCGCAAGTTCATGATTATCACCATTAAGGATAAGACGGCTGCTAGTGTGATGGCAGCTTTTAAAACCTTACACAGCCAATACCAGGAGTACTAGAATGAGGTCTTTAAGACCATTATCACCGATCATGGTTCTGAATTTGCGGATTTAGCTCAGTTAGAACAAATATCACAGACACTGGTTTACTACGCACCCCTACACTTCTTGTGATAAGGGCGGGATTAAGCAGCATAACCAGTTAATCAGGCGCTTTATCCTTAAAGGCAAACACATCAAGGATTATGACTCAGTGCAAATCTACGGCATTGAAGAATGGTGCAATAACCTGCTGCGCAAGATTTTAGCCTACCACACCCCCGATGAATTATATAAAAGAAGATTAGATTGCATCTATCAAATCAAATAGGGTATTCAACTTAAAATTGCAATTTTCGAATAAAAAGCACATACAGATATAATTATTCTAGAGGAAAAAGAATTAATCACAGGCTCTTTAGAAAATAGCATATTTATCGAGTTTACGAAACTTAACGCGTTAAAGGCAAGAGATACTTTGTTTTAAGTAAAAATACTTTTATCAGAACTACTAATATAAGAGGGTTGCCATGCATAAGCTAGCTAGAAAATCTAAAATTTCAAGGGCTTTGTTCTATGTTACAGGGACCAGAGCTGTCTACAAACAGCCTGGTAAAAACATCACGAATGTGAGCTATACTGATAAACACGCTGTTTATGAAGAAAAAAGGATAGCAATGACATAATTTGGTATCGAGTAGGTACAAATAAATGGATCAATTCCTAGACACTAATAAGCCAAAAGTAAAATACTCTTCAGATAACAATAACTCCAACAACACAAATCAAATAATTTTAGATTCTTATTCAAAGTAAAAATACTAATAAATCAAGGTTTTTAATGCCAAGATTTAATAGTATTTTTTAATTTCTGCGTTTTTTGCAGACACATTTTCTATGTATTTTTCAACTACTAAACACACTAATTTTTTATGTATTACTATATTTAAATCATAAGATTGCATTACCATAGCTAATCATCAATATAGATATCTTGATATAAGTAATCATTGAAAGATAAAAATTTAAATTGACCATTTTTATTTTTCAAGAAACCTCTAAAGTATACGTTCGCATATTTTCTCGACGATATATATTTATTAATTTTTGATGTAGCTGGTCTTTTCCTTAACCTCTCATAATTTGCATAAAGAGTGGCCTTGTCAAAACCATAAAAATTAAAGCAAGCAGGTCCCCCCTCTTCATGAGATATTCTGGCATTTCCATAAAAAATATGCATAGTATCAACTTGCTGATTACAATCTGATAAATTAATAAATAACTCATTCAACGACATCTTTTTCCCATTTAAAATCAGAAAACGATGATCATTTGGAACATTATCATCTTTCCAGAATTGAATTAATGTATACATAGAACTACGATGAGAATTTTGCCTTTTGATACCAGCAATATCAGTATTCTTATTTTTTAGTCTAGTACCCTTTTGATTTTTCGATAACGAAATAGTTTTTTTATTAACCGTTCCTTGGACTTTTGAACGTTCCGGATACTTATCAATTATTATATATCCACCATTTCTTATAGTACTTTTCGACTCGTTAATATCTTTTTCATTCTGAACTTTAAATTCTTCAGAAGTAATCATTGAACAACTATCTACGTGTAGGTTTGAATTATTAGAGGGTTTAAAATAGTACCGGCGTCCCTTTTTACACCAATTAGTACAAGTTAATGGTATTTGACATTTCGAATCTAGACAATGAAAAGCATACTTAGATTTCAATTTTCCACTCTTTGATAATTTATTTGCTTCTATTGCATCAATTTCATGATCTAATTCCTCACTATATGCTTCTTCAACCATTATTATTTACTCTTTCTCAAAATATTCTTCTACTCCTCGTTTAAACGAATCAAAAATCAACTGGTCTTTAATTATCTCTCGATCCGGAGTTAAATTCCATGGTGATCCGGGCCGATGAGTCTGCTTACTTAACCGAGCAGCGTTGTAATTAATGTAATCCTTATTAACCTTATCTAGTAAATCGATAATCTCACCATCTTTAGAAACCAGGTTATAGTCATCCATGGCCTCTTTATCTGGTTTATCAATATCTAAAACACGCTGACCATTAAACTTATTATGTACTTCAGTTATTAATGGACCGTATTGAAAATGAATAATAGGAGAAGAAAACAGTCTACTTCTAGTTTCAGCTAAAAATCTACCATATGCAAAATAGAGAAGTTTAATGACTTTCATTTGCGTTAATGGATCAATATTCAAATCATTATCCCGCTCAAAATAATTTTCAACTCGAAACCAATTAGCTAACTGCACAGCAGTGAATCTAGGCTGCTCAGTTTGTGATTCCACAACACTATCACTATTGTTCAAATAAGAATTAACCTTTGCAGTCAATTCATCAGAATAATTATTCTTCTCATCAGAAATATATTGTTTAAGTACATTATCGCTTTTTATGAGAGATTTTAACAACCTATTATTAGCCTTTGTTGGAAATGCACCCGTTTCGTAAAGAGCAATCGTATTTGGACTCAATCCGGTTAATTCTGCTAAATTACGTTGTATTAATCCAACTTTAGCTCGATATTGTTTTATTTCTTTTGGTGACAATAAACCCATTTCTTCACGATATTTTTGACGGGCAATTTCAGCAGCTTGATCATCTAATGCCTTATCTGGAATCAGTTTATTGGTTTGACTGTCAAAAAAAGCAGGTGCTTTTACTGTATACTTACGTCCATTAATGGTATAAGTAGTCGTGAAATCCTTCTGGTAAGCCATATAAGCCCTCCTTTAATAATCAAGATAGAAACTAATAAATACTACTTTTTGATTATCTTCAGTAAACACAAATTTAATGTAGTAAACTTGTCCATCGCTTTTTTTAAATACCCAGACAAATTGTAATGGATTACTTCTATTCGGTTCATGTTTAACAAAATCACTGATCGACAACTGTTTAACTATTTCTTTCGCCAAAGTCACTGAAACTGGCATTGCCATTTTGTCTATTCTTCGAACCATTTGAAAATGATCATGCTTCACAAGGAATTTTAGCCTTGCTAATGCCTCAGCAACTTCCATTACAAACCTCCAAGTAGAATTCCTATGTCATTATAGCATCTACTACTAATCAGTAGCAACTTACAAATATTATACTTTATAGTTCTATACAGATTCGAAAAAAAGAGATAGAGACAACATTGCCCTATCTCTTTACTACGCTACTAAACTATTTTTTATAAACTCTACATCTGGTAATTTTACTAGTGCATAAACTGCACAAATTAATTTTTCGATAATTTCTTCATGAATTACAAATCTAGCAGGATCCACTCTGCCGTGCTGAACTGAATGTCTTCCAATTCCGATCTTTTCTCTTCCATCTTCAAATTTTTGCTTCTTAGGATCCCATAAATCACTTAAGTAAGAAAATACTGCATAATATGACAATATATCAGCATTAAAGTCTTCTACACTTGCTTTTCCAATAAACTCATCTAAATCTTGAATTTTCTTACCTAGTCTAAAACCATCGTTATCTTCTACCACTCCAAATTTAGCTGCCACCGCATATTCAAGCCAACTCATAACAGTGTTTACCAAAACTCCTGCGTTGCTGAAGTTATCTTGTAATAACTTTTTAACTCTAATTATTTGATCATGGTAACCATCAGATAATTTTATTGAATTATCTTCATAATTTGTAGATATTAAATAATCTAGCTTTCTAAAAATATTTTTGTGGTTATTTCTTGAATAAAAAGCGCACGCAATATCATCAAAACTATACTTTTGTGATGCTCTGCATTCATCAATAAGTTCCCTATCTACTTTACTGTTCGATAGTAAAATGATCCAATGATCACTCTCTAAAGATAAACAGATACCACCATTCTTTATAATCTGATCGTAAGTTTGTCCTGGTGAAATTTTAGGTATTTTAGGAAGCGCTGGTCGAATTATCTTATCAAAGCTACGTGTAATTTTAATAATTTGACTAAAATATGAAGTAGGATTTTTTATTGCATTTGTCCAATATGCTTTACCATATGCAGCATTTCGCACTTGTTTAATTTGAGAAAACACAGCCTTATTATTATCTGCAATTATTTTTGTCCATCTGTTTTGCCTACCAAGCATTTTATTCTAATCACTTCTGTCAATTATAGATTTCCCTGCATTAAAGTTATTTTTTTGTCGAACAGCACCTAACAGATGTAAATTATTTTGTCGAAATGATGTCCAATTATTTATATTATGAGAAAAACTCATTTGTTTTCTCATCTATAAACTTATTTGTACTAAGATTTGAAAAAGGTCGTTGATTTAAATTATTGTTTTTCATAAATTTCCTTTCATTGCGGAATATATGTTCCTATACATTATATCAAATTATTTAGATAAAATAATTTTTTTATGCTCAGTTAATTTGCACACAAAAAAGCAGGATCAAAGCCCACCATATCAGCTCTTATTCTACTTTTAAAATTAGCTTGTGGCACATACCTTAATTCATGTTCCAAATTTTGTGCCAAAATTACTTTTATACAAAAAAATAAGCCCTCACTTATCTTCGTAAAACGTTGATAAATAAAGGTTAATCAATCTATATAAATCTATTAAATGCTGACTAGAGGATTCGAACCTCCGACCTCATCATTACTAGTGACGTGCTCTGCCAACTGAGCTAAGTCAGCGTTGTTAACTCAACAACGATACTTATTTAACCATATTCCTAAAGATTAAGCAAGTGCTTTTCAATTATTTCTCCAATTTTTTCATGTACTAATTATTATTGTCTTTTAGCGTTATAATACCATTATGATCTAAAAATTGGAGGGATAGAATGTCTTTTGTTTCATCACAATTTGCCATGGAATTTTCATGGCTACTGCGAATTATCGTAGCATCGTTATGTGGCGCATTAATTGGATATGAACGTGCCATTCAAAGAAAAAGTGCTGGTGTCCGCACCCATATTGTTGTTGCTTTTTCATCTGCACTCTTTATGATTATTTCCAAATATGGCTTTGCCGATTTATTGAAAACTCCGAATATTGCCTTGGACCCATCACGAATTGCTGCTCAAATTGTTACTGGCATTTCTTTTATCGGCGCCGGTGCTATTTTGGTTAAAAAACAGCAAATTTCTGGTTTAACCACTGCTGCTGGGATTTGGGCCACTGCAGCTATCGGAACGGCGATAGGGTCAGGACTTTACATAGTAGGAATAGCTACAACCATATTCTTGTTTATAATTCAAATGCTGTTTCATGATGACAACCTAATTGATCGAATTATTCGCCACATTCGCTTTAATATTCAAATTGAAGCAATAAATCAACCTAATATTTTACAGACAATTGAGAAAGAATTAACTGCTAATTATGTAGAGAATGTTTCGGTTAAAATCATGTATGTTAGTGATGAACGAATTATCTTTTTTGTAGATGGAATTATTAATAACAATATCGATGAAAATAATATTATTATGGCCTTGCGCAAGTATCCAGACATTAAGCGCATTAGTTATGCCACTATCGATAAATAGTTAAGTACTAATCTTTAAGCAATAGTTAAGTCTATTGCTTTTTTAGTCTTAATTTAATCATTATTGTCATAAGGATTATACAATAGAAATAGTTTATTAATGGAAGGAGTAATAATTTTATGGCTGGTTCACTAGATTATTTACGTTGGCGTGGCGATATTACATTTGCCGAAAGACCATTTAATAGCGTTGACGCTTCTTTATTATCATCCTTAGTATATTTACCTGCAGATAATTCTGTTATTGAGCATACACTTAGCGAATTGGCAGGTAAATTACAAGATTTACCTACCTTCCAAAACCAGATGCATTCAGAAACTGCTTCTGAAGTTATGTTATTACCGGAGAGCCCAAGAATTGGTAAAATAAAAATTCTTGATTGGACTAATCGCTTAGAAAAAGAACCTCACCCATTACAATTTAGTGCTGCGACTTTTGCTATCGACAAAGGGACAATTGTAATTGCCTTTCGTGGAACTGATGGTACGATGATTGGCTGGAGAGAAGACATGCGGATGAATTTTTTGCCCGAAATTTACGGACAAAATGTTGCAGCTAAATATTTAGAAACAATTGCTAAGAAATTTCCTAACCAACGGATTTACTTAGTCGGGCATTCAAAAGGAGGAAATTTTGCGCAATACGCTTTGAGCGCAGTCAAACCAGAAATTCAAGAACGTGTTCTTAAGGCAATTAATTTTGATGGACCAGGATATTTTCACAAAGTCTCTACTAGTCCCGGTTTTATTAAAACGATGGCAAAAATGAGAACATACATCCCTCAAGGCTCAATTTTTGGAGCAATGCTTGACCATCCCGAACAAACTATCGTTGTCAAAAGCACGGCTGCCATGCGTAATCAGCACGATCCACGTCGCTGGTCAGTGGGGCGTGATAGTTTTACCTTAGCTGATGGTTTATCTGCTGGCAGTCGCGTAATTCGTCATGCATTAATTAACTTTAACAATTCTATTCCTCAAGAAAAGAGGGATGAAACTTTTTCTGATTTATTTGAAGCATTTGAAAACTCTGATATCCATGAATTGCATCAGTTAACCAATAATAAGCTAGTTGGTACTTACCGACTGAGCAAGGTGCTCATGACTCTTGATCCAGAAGAGCGCAAACTAATTGCCCAAATTTTCAGCAATATCTGGAACTCATACAAAAACAACGTAACTATGCCTCTAATGGCCAATAATTATGAACTATACCCCAAGAGTAACGATTCTAATAAAGCACCAGTTTTCTATGAATTCTATGATTCTGAGCGTCCTAATTTAGAATTACCTCCTAATGTTCAAGATAAACTTCATTAGTTGTTTCATGTGGAACATAATAATAAGGCTGGAAAACAATTAAGTTCCCCAGCCTTATTTAATTGAAGATTATTTCTTCATATTGTCTTTAACATCTTCGACTTTATCTTTAACATTCTCAGCTGCGTCTTGAGCTTTGTCTTTAACATCGCCTGCAGCTTGTTGCATTTTGCCTTTAACTTCGTTAGCTTTACCAGCTAACTTATCTTTAAATCCTTTATCAGCCATAATATTATGTCCTTTCCCTAAAAAATTAGTGAAAATTTCTCTTACTCTATTAATAGTACAATTAAAACAACTGTTTGTCACTGAAAACGCTCAATTTTGTAATCAAAAAATCATCAAGCCCCAAACCATCATCTTGAAGCTTGATGATTAATAATTTATATTGTTCTTTATTATTCAGGCTGATGATGAGTATAATCGAGATTTGAAAAGCGATTATACGGTTTTGAAAACATCAACTTAATTGTCCCTCGACTTCCTGAACGGTTCTTTTCAATAATAACCTCTACTTCGCCATTATCTTCTTCTGCACCAACTTCAGGATTTTTATCTTCATCTTGATCTTCTTCACGATAATAGTCCTCACGATATAAAAATGAAACAATATCTGCATCCTGTTCAATTGAACCTGATTCACGGATATCAGACAAAACTGGACGCTTATCTTGTCGTTGCTCGACAGAGCGCGACAATTGCGATAATGCAATTACAGGAACATGAAGTTCTTTTGCTAATTTTTTTAATTGCCGAGAAATGGCTGAAACTTCTTGTTGCCTAGACTCACTACGTGGACCTTCAATAAGTTGTAAATAGTCAATCACAATTAACCCAAGATTACCTTTTTCCTTGGCCAAACGCCGAGATTGTGCTCTTATCTCACTCATCTTAATTCCCGGAGTATCATCAATATAAATTTTGGCATTAGCTAAGGAGCCCGATGCAACAATTAGTTTACGCCACTCTTCTTCATCTAATTGTCCTGTTCTTAAATGTTGAGAATTAATTAATCCCTCAGAAGCCAACATCCTCTGAACTAACTGCTCGCCCCCCATTTCTAGGGAAAACATTGCAACTGCTTTTTCAGTATGTAGTCCAACAAATTGGGCAATATTTAAAGCAAAGGAGGTTTTACCGACACCAGGACGTGCGGCTACTATAACAAGTTCATCTTCATGTAAACCAGTTGTCATTTTATCTAGTTCGACAAATCCTGTAGGCAAACCTGTAACCATGTTTCCATCTTCAGGAATATCATTTATTTCTTCAATTGTTGAATTAACAATCTCCTTAATGCTTCGAAAACCATTTGTACTATTTTCTGAAGAAACATTCATGATCTCACTTTCAGCGTTATCAAGAATTTCCGTCACATCATCAGAATCCTGCATAGCATTAGTAATGATTTTTTGGCTAGCGGAAATCAACCGGCGTAAAAGAGCTTTACGGTGGACAATTTTTGCATAATAGACAACATGTGCTGCCGTTGGCGTTGCAATTGCTAGTTCAGAAACGTATGCAATTCCACCGATATCATCCAGTTGATTTTTTTTAGTCAATTCATCCTGCAAAGTTAGCGGATCAATTCCATCTTCACGGTCAGATATGTCCAACATTGCTTGGAAAACCAACTGATTAGCCTTTTTATAAAAATCATCAGGTTGTACTTCCGCACTGGCATCAGCAATTGATTTAGGATCAATAAAAATTGCACCTAAGACTGCCTTCTCTGCTTCATCATCGTGCGGTATTTGCTGTGAGACAATATTATCCATTAGTTATGACCACTTTTTATCAGAATCCAATTCAAAGCTTAATCTTGCTGTGTAATATGAACGCGAATTTTGCCTTCTACACCCTTAAATAATTTAACCGGGACATTTGTATACCCTAGCGTTTTAATTGGCTCAGATAAGCTTAATTTACGTTTATCGATCTTAATATCAAATTGCTCTTCTAGTCCTTCAACAATTCTCTTACTTGAAATTGATCCAAACAAACGTGAATCAGAACCGGCTTTTGACTTGAAATTGACAACTGTTTCATCTTTTTCCAGAAGTGCTTTAATCCTTTCTGCCTCGGCTTTTTCACTTTCATAAGCAGCCTTTTCATTAGCATTAATTCTTTCAAGCGTATGCATATTAGCTTTGGTAGCAGCCTTGGCTAATCCTCGTTTAATTAAAAAGTTCTGCGCATAACCATCAGGAACATTCTTAACCTCACCACGTTTGCCGCGACCTTTAACGTCTTCAGTAAAAATAACTTTCATTTTGTTCTCCTTTTATTCATTTTCTTTTTCATAAGTATCAACCGCTGTGACCAATTTATCAAGTGCTTGCTCAATCGTTATATTCTTTAACTGAGTTGCAGCATTCGATAAGTGTCCGCCACCGCCTAACTTTTCCATAATAACCTGAACATTAATATCACCCATTGAACGAGCAGAAATACCAATTGTATCCTTATCACGACGTGTAACTGCAAAACTCGCTTCAACATTCTCTATATCAAGAGCAGTATCAGCAGCTTGTGCCGTAACAATTGGATCGACGATTTTATCATTCGATCCACATAAAGCCGCCATCTTCGGCTTGATCATCTTTAGACTGCTAACTAAACGAATCCTTTCCAAAAAGCTTTCAATATCTTCTTTGAGCAGTTCAGTCACACCTACCGAGCTGGCACCAATTGAACGCAGATAGCTAGCAGCATCAAAGGTTCTTGTTCCCGTTCGTAAAGAAAATTCCTTAGAATCAACCGTAATTCCAGCTAACATTGCTGTTGCTTCAAGATCAGTTAAAATTCGTTTACCAGAACTTGGTTGTTGATATTCAACCATTTCTGTTACTAATTCACTAGCAGAAGAAGCATATGGTTCAACATATGTCAGCATTGGATTTTCTGGAAATTCTTCACCGCGGCGATGATGATCTATGACAATAATTCGATTCTTCAATCGATCATACAAATCTTTCGAATACGTAATTGAGTATTTTGAATGATCAACCATTACTAACATTGATTTATTTGTCACACTATTTAGAGCTTGATCAGGCGAAACAAACAAGTTTGCGTTATCTTTAGCCTGCTTCATTTGGATCACTAATCGTCCTACATCATAATTAGTCTTATTAAGATCTAAGACAAAATTTGCTTTAACACCATGTAATCTAGCAATTTTAACTACACCAATACCACTACCAACTGAATCCATATCTGGATTGGCATGACCAACAACAAAAACCTGATCCGCTTCTTTAAACAGCTCACTAATTGCCTGCGAAACCATACGAGCCCTCACACGGGTTCTTTTTTCCATTGGATTAGATTTTCCACCATAAAAACGCGCAGCCTTGCCAGGTTGATTCAAAACAACCTGATCGCCACCACGTCCCAATGCTAAGTCAAGGTTAGATTGTGCCTGATCAGCCAGTTCAGTTATCAGACTGCTTCCAAAGGCAATCCCAATTGATAAAGTCAATGGTGTATTATTACGGCTCGTTTCCATTCGCATTTTATCTAATACAGAGAATTTATCTTGTTCCATCTTTGTCAAATCTTGCATATGAACTAACAACAAAAAATGATCTTCATCTATTCGCTTTAAGTATGCATTAAATTTTTTGGCATATTCACTCAAAGTATTTTGAACATAAGAGCTCGTCGCTGTTAGTTCCTGATCACCCATTGTTTCACTTAATTCATCATAATTATCGATAAAGATTTGACCAATCGCCAATAGTTCGTTGTTATAGCGTTGTTCAATTTTAGCGTAACGCGTAATATCTAATAAATAAACAACTCCTAAATTATCCTGAATGACCATTTCAAATTGATGTCCATCCCAGTTAACAACATGATTTTCTGCAGTTTTAGACTTGATTGAATCGTCAATTAATTCATCTAAATCTGGGTCAACCGATTTAATTGTGTGTCCTATCAAATCATCATCTTTTAAATAAAGTTGTAAATATGGATTTACCCACTGGATTTGCCTATCTTCGTCATAAAGCAAAATTCCCAGTGGCATCTTGATCATCGCTTCTTGCTCGCTACGTTTAATTCGATATGACAAGCTAACAGCAAAATTATTGGCATTGCCAGCCAAGACATAGGCACCATAAACGGTACAGGCAACAGTTAATATAAAAATTACAACCATTGCTAATCCGAATAATGGATTCATAATCATCGCTACAATACTGCCTAATAGCGACAGAATCAAGATAACTAGGACTGAAGCCGTTAACCGTGAATCCTTGATAAAAGCAGGAAATTCAAGCTTACGTAAAAAATCTTTCATGTAAGATCCTTCCTAAATTAATGTAAACTACATTAGTATTATTATACCTTGTATTCACGGGATAAGAAACTCTTACCATAAAGCTTAAATCTGTATACAAAAATACACTGAGCCAATATTGGCTTAGTGTATTTTATTTTATTCAGCTAATTAATCTTCAGTAACAAACGGCAACAAGCCCATAATGCGAGCTCTTTCGATTGCCTTAGCTACCTTACGTTGATTCTTAGCACTAGTGCCAGTGACACGACGTGGTAAGATTTTACCTCTTTCTGAGATAAAACGTTTCAACAGATCAACGTCCTTGTAGTCAACGTAATCAATATGGTTGGCTGCGATAAAGTCAACCTTACGACGACGATGGCCGCCTCTTCTTTGTTGAGCCATATCCTAGATCCTTTCTTTTAAAAGTTAGAATGGAAGATCGTCATCAGAAATATCAATTGTATCTCCTGAACCAGCAAATGGATCCTGTGTTGTATCCGGCTGATTATTAATCGGAGTATTCTGATTTGATTGTCCCATATTTGGCGAACTAGTGGCATTTGAATTACCAAAACCGCCATTATTATTTGGTGTAAAACCACCATTTTGGCCACGGGTTTCACGATCTTTACGTGATTCAAGTAGTGAAAAATTATCAACGATAACTTCAGTCACATACACTCTTTGCCCGTCTTTATTATCGTATGTTCTGGTTTGAATCCGGCCATCAATACCCACAAGTGAACCTTTAGACGTAAAGTTACAGAAATTTTCTGCAGCTTTACGCCAAATGACACAACTGATAAAATCTGCACCTCTCTCACCTTGAGCGTTAGTATACTGACGGTCAACGGCAAGAGTAAACGTAGCAACCGAGATTCCACTCCCAGTAGTACGTAATTCAGGATCACGCGTTAAACGGCCAACAAGTACAACTCGATTAATCATACTATAGGTCCTCCCTTTCCTAAATCACGAAAACGATAAAGATAAAGCTTTGCCTATTTATCTATTTTAACAGTCATTGAACGTAAAACAGCAGTGTCAATCTTAGATAAACGATCAAATTCATTAACTGCGTCAGCATTATCAGCAGTGAAAGTCATGATATGGTAAGTTCCCTCACGATATTTATTGATTTCATATGCAAAATGACGCTTTTCCCAGTCTTTTGATTCAACCATCGTACCACCGTTATCGGTAATAACCTTATCATAGTTTTCAACTAAAGCCTTTTTTGATTCTTCGTCAATATCCGGCTTAATAATATAAGTTATTTCGTACTTAGTAGTTGTCATACTAGTGCACCTCCTTCTGGACTAAATGGTTCTTGCTAAAATTCAAGAACAAGGAGAGTAATCATTCATTACTCACAATTTCTAATTTTAGCACATAAATAAAAAATTACCAAAGTATCTTCACGTGATCCTATGAGAAATTTCGTTTTCTCTAGTAACAAGTACGTAAAAATATTTGATAATTTTTTGTTTTATTTAATTATTTATTCTTTTTAGTCCATCTACTCTTTAGACTCTTCAGCCACTTGATCCTCGACCGGAACAAGTGCCAAACTAGCAACTTTGTTGCCGTCGTTAACCTTAATTAAGCGAACGCCTATCGTGCTACGGCCAGTTTGCGAAACATCTTCAATCTTGAATCGAATCATAATTCCGTCATTGGTAATAACCATAATGTTTTGTGTACCATCGACTACAGTTACACCAGAAAGTGGTCCATTCTTTGCAGTTATATTTGCGGTCTTGATTCCCTTACCGCCTCGGCCCTTAACTGGATACTCAGTAGCAGAAGTCCGCTTACCATAACCATTTTCAGAAACAATTAAAACTTCATCTTGATCACGAATAATGTCGGATCCAATTACATAATCATGGTCACGCAAATTAATACCACGTACTCCAGCGGCTGTTCTACCCATAGAACGAACAACTTTTTCACTGAAACGTACTGCATAACCCAAATGTGTACCGATCAAAATGTCCTGCTTACCATCAGTAGTCAATACATTAGTTAACTCATCCCCGTCACGCAAAGTTAATGCAATTAATCCGCTATTTCTGATATTAGCAAATTCACTCACCTGCGTGCGTTTAACAGTTCCTTTTTTAGTAATAAAGAAGAGGTACTTGTCATATGCATCCTCGGGTATATTAATGATTGTTTCAATCTTCTCCCCTTTTTCAAATTGAAGAAGATTGACAATTGGTAATCCTTTGGCTGTACGACCTAGTTCAGGAATTTCATATGCTTTCTTGGAATAGACTTTACCCTTATTAGTAAAGAACAACAACAGGTCATGCGTACTGGCATAGATCAATTTTTCAATAAAGTCTCCATCCTTAATGCCCGTTCCTTTAATACCTTTACCACCGCGATTTTGAGTCTTAAATTCATTAATTGGCATCCGTTTGATATAACCACTATGAGTCAGGGTCAATAAGACATCTTGCTTTTCAATTAAGTCTTCGTCTTCAATTGAAATAACATCACCCTCACTAATCTTAGTCCGGCGATCGTCACCAAAACGCTTTTGTGTATCGAGAAGTTCATTGTAAATTATTTCATGAATTCGCTCAGTTTTTGCAAGAATATCCTTGTAATCAGCTATTTTAAGTTGTAAATCCTTATATTCTGCCTCAACTTTGTCCCGTTCTAACCCTGTAAGGCGAACCAACCGCATATCTAGAATAGCTTGCGATTGCTTATCATCAAGTCCGAAACGACTAATCAAAGCCGCTTTAGCAATATCACTCGAATCACTTTGACGAATAATATGAACTATTTCGTCAATATGATCTAGAGCAATTTTTAAGCCGGCTAAAATATGTGCTCGAGCTTCAGCCTTTTCTAATTCAAACTTAGTCCTACGAGTAACAACATCTTCTTGATGCTTAAGATAATATTCCAGCATCTGTTTTAAGCTCAAAAAGTGTGGGGCACCATCAGCGATAGCCACCATGTTCATGCCGAAATTAGCCTGCATTTGAGTCAGTTTGAATAAATTATTTAAAACGACACTAGCACTGGCATCTCGGCGAATATCAATTGTAACACGCATACCAGTCTGATCAGATTCATCCCGTACCCCAGTAATACCGTCAATTGTTTTTGAACGAGCCAAGTCGGCAATTTTTTTAATCAATTCGGCTTTATTTACCAAATAAGGCAATTCTGTCACAACAATTCGCTCACGACCATTTTTCTCTGCTTCGATCGTTGTATTAGCCCGAACAACAATATTGCCACGACCGGTCTCATAAGCACGATAGATTCCTCCACGACCCATGATAGTTCCACCAGTAGGAAAATCAGGTCCGGGAATTGCTTTCATTAAATCCTTTGTTGTAACATCAGGATTATCCATCAACATATGTAACCCTGTAATAACTTCGGATAAGTTATGTGGTGGTATATTAGTTGTCATACCAACTGCAATTCCACTAGTCCCATTTACCAAGAGATTGGGAATGCGAGCCGGCAGTACAACTGGTTCATTTTCTGAGTCTTCGTAATTACGTTGCCAATCAATCGTATTTTTATTGATATCGCGAAGCATTTCTACCGCAATTTTACTCATTCGTGCCTCAGTATAACGCATTGCGGCTGGTTCATCGCCATCAACAGAACCAAAGTTTCCATGTCCATCTACTAGCATATAGCGGTAACTAAAATCTTGCGCCATATGTGCCATCGCTAAATAAATTGAAGAATCCCCATGAGGATGAAATTTCCCCATGACTTCACCAACAATTCTGGCTGATTTTTTATATGGTTTATCCGGTGTAACGCCTAGTTCACTCATTCCATATAAAATACGCCGTTGTACTGGTTTTAACCCATCGCGAACATCAGGTAGTGCCCGCGCTACTATAACTGACATGGCATAATCAAGAAATGAGCTATTCATTACACTAGTCAAATCAACATTTCTTATTCTATGATCTTGACCTTGATTGTCGTTATCCATTTAAACCTCCTATGCATCTATATTCTCAACGTACTTAGCGTTGGTCTCAATGAATTTGCGTCTTGGTGCAACATCGTTGCCCATCAATAGTTCAAATACATCATCAATATCTTTAGCATACTCAGGGCTTACTCTATCAAGCCGCCGATTTTCAGGATTCATAGTTGTTTCCCATAGCTGTTCAGGATCCATTTCACCTAACCCCTTGTATCTTTGAACTGTTGCTTTCGGACTTGGTTGTAAACTACCTAAATAATCATGTAATTCTTCGTCAGTATCAAGGTACTTAATTACCTTTCCTTGACGAACCTGATATAGAGGCGGACGAGCGATATAGACATAGCCCTTTTCAATCATAGGTCTCATATAATTATAAAATAGAGTTAAAAGTAACGTTCGAATATGAGCACCATCGACATCGGCATCCGTCATGATAATTAATTTATGATATCGAGCCTTAGAAACATCAAAATCAGCTCCAAATCCAGTTCCAAGAGCAGTAAACAAGGACCTGATTTCTTCATTAGCCAAAATACGATCCATTGAAGCTTTTTCAACATTTAAAATCTTGCCACGAATAGGCAAAATTGCCTGAGTTAATCGTGAGCGGCCCTGCTTAGCAGAACCGCCAGCAGAGTTCCCCTCAACAATAAACAATTCTGAAATACTTGGATCATTACTAGTATTATCGGCCAATTTACCAGGTAAATTGGCAATTTCAAGCCCCGACTTTTTCCGAGTAACCTCACGAGCCCGCTTGGCAGCGGTCCGCGCTCTTTCAGCTAACTGTGCTTTTTCAACAATTTTGCGTGCAACTTGCGGATTTTCCATCAAAAAATTATTAAAAGTTTCGGAAAATGAATGATCGACTGCTGTCCTAGCATCAGAATTGCCAAGTTTAGTCTTAGTTTGTCCTTCAAACTGTGGATCTGGATGCTTAACCGAAACAACAGCTGTCATACCTTCTCGTATGTCTTCACCAGAGAGATTATCATCATTATCTTTTAACAATTTTGCTTTGTGCGCATAATCGTTTACTACACGAGTCAATGCCGTTTTAAAACCTGCTTCGTGCATTCCGCCTTCATAAGTATGGATATTATTGGCAAATGTCATTAAAGTTGTCTTATAACCGGTGGTATATTGTAGTGCTACCTCGACATTAATATCATTGTAGTCACCATCAACATAGATTGGTTCATTAAATAAAACATCGGTTCCCTTATTCAAAAAAGAAACATACTCTTGAATACCACCTTCGTAATGATAGACATCTGTTTCAGCGCTTTCTTTGCGTTGATCAGTAAAAGTCAACTTTAGGCCTTTATTTAAGAATGCCAATTCCCGAATTCGATTCTTCAATACTTGGTCATCAAAGGAAGTTGTTTCAGTAAAGATATCTGGATCTGGAAAAAAATGAACAATTGTACCATGTTCTGATAACGAAACTGTCCCAGTCATCTTCATTTCGGTATTAACACGACCGTGATCGAAATCAATATAATATTTTTTCCCATCTCTCATCGTCGTAACATCAAGTTTAGTTGATAGCGCATTAACAACTGATGCACCAACACCATGAAGTCCACCAGAAACCTTATATCCGCCACCGCCAAACTTACCACCAGCGTGCAGAACAGTAAAAACAGTTTCAAGTGCAGGTCTGCCGGTCTTCTTTTGAATGTCGACAGGTATCCCACGACCATCATCTTGAACTGTAACACTGCCATCACTATTAATTGTTACCTCAATCTTGGTTGCAAAGCCTGCCAAACTCTCATCAATTCCATTATCAATTATCTCCCAGACTAAATGATGCAAGCCCTGAGAACTAGTGGAACCAATGTACATCCCTGGACGCTTTCGAACTGCTTCAAGTCCACCTAAAACTTGAATTTGACTGGCATTATATTTATCAGCTTCTTTTTCATATTGCTTGATCTGCTCAAAATTTTCTTTTTGATTGTCGTTATCTGCCATTCAATTTCCCCTCTTCTAAATAAATTTGTCCAGATTCAATTCGGTATACTTTTGGTTTTTTAATTATTTCCCAGGAAATACCGCTTAAATCTGTCGTAGTAATAAAGGTCTGCGTCTTACCATGAATGTAATTAAGCAGCGCACTCTGCCTTTTGTGATCAAGTTCACTCATCACATCATCAAGCAAAAGCAGTGGATACTCAGTAGTTAAGTGGTGAACCAATTGTATTTCTGCAAGTTTAATACTTAAAGCAATTGTTCTCTGCTGACCTTGCGAGCCATACAAATGAGCATCTTTACCGTTAAGTTCAAATTCAACATCATCACGGTGTGGACCACTTAAAGTGGTTTTTTTGACAATTTCACCTGATTGATTTCTTTGGAAACTGATCAGTAGTTTGCGATAAACTTCTTCAACACTATCAGTTTCATTAATTTCTCGTACCGATGGTCGATAAACAAGTTTCAATTCCTCATTACCAGCACTGATATAAGCATAGGCATCGCGAGCATACCGATCTAAATAAGTTAAAAATTTAAACCGACGAACAATTACTTCTGCAGCTACTCCTGCTAACTGATCGGATAAGACATCTAAGAACATCATATCATGTGCGGAACCATTGGCTAATTGCTTTAAGTAATTGTTCTTTTGCTGTAGAACCTGTTTATACTTACCAGCAAAATACAAATATTCAGCACTAATTTGACCAAATTCTTGATCCATAAAGCGCCTGCGCAATGAGGGGGCTCCTTTGATAAGTTCTAAATCTTCAGGCGAAAATAGAATTGCATTCAGTTGCCCAACATACTTGGATAATTTGGATTGCTCTATCCGATTAATCCAAACTTTCTTCCCCTTTTTAGTAAGCAAAACACGTAATGACAAATCAATTTGACTCTTATAAACGTGCCCAGTAATATTCGCATAATCTTTGCCAAAAGCAATGAGTTCTTTGTCGTTACTAGTCCGGTGTGAGCGTGTTAACGCCAAAAAGCAGATTGCTTCAAGCATATTGGTTTTACCTTGCGCATTTTGTCCAATAAAAATATTGACGTTGGGATCAAATTCAATATCCAATTGTTGTAAGTTACGATAATTTTGTGCATTAAAATGTTTAAGGTACATTTACTTAGTTACCGAAATTCATACTTTTCTTGTGCAACTTCTAGTTTATCCCCTGGTCTGAGCTTTTTGCCCCGTCGATTTTCTGTTTCATTATTCAGTAAAACGGGATTATTCTGCAAATACCACTTGGCTTGTCCACCGGAAGAAATAATGCTTTCTTCCTTCAAAAATTGACTCAAGGTAATGTAATTACCCTTTACTTTAAATTCTTTGATAATATCCACCTTCACCACTATAAATACCTATAATAAGTATATTCGTTTCCCAAGTAAAAGACAACTCAAAAGCCAATATAAAGCCATTTAAACGGTTTTTATAAAACAAATACTTCAACAATAAATAGCTAAAAAGTAAAAATAAGTACTTATTTAAGCGAATCTGACAAAAATGATCATAAAAAAAGCCATCATTCGATGACTTTTTTGTTTGTAATTAAAAAGTTCTAACCGGTGTGATTAGTTGTACAAAGTTGATGTCCGTTTTATTAGGATTAACTGTAAAAGGTCGAAGCGGCTTCGTGAAATCCATCACAATAGTATCAGAAACTGAAGCTCTCAGTGCGTCACGCAAATAATCCGGATTAAACGAAATTTTTAAATTTTCTCCAGTTAGTTTATTGAAACTAACATCTTCTTCAACATTACCAATCTCAGCGGACTCACCAGAAAGTATTACCGTCTTTTTCCCTGTATCGATTGTTAAATCAACTACATTATTGCGACCAGCGTGAGTTAACAAACTAGCGCGGTCCAAAGCACTTGAAAGTTCTACTAAATCAAATTCCACACTAGTAGTACTTTCTTTGGGAATTAATCGTTCAGTATCTGGATAACTACCTTCAAGCAAACGAGAATAAAATAAAATATTACCAATTTCAAATAATACCTGATTATTTCCAGGACAAATTCTAATTTCAGGATCAGTTTCACCGATAATACGCGCCAGTTCTAGTAAACTCTTACCGGGAATAATCAAATCAGTCTTAGTTTGTGGTCCATTTTCCAAATCTATTGCACGACTAGATAACCGGTGTGAATCAGTTGCTACAGCATGAATTTGAGTTGGACTAAAAGTAAAATGAACTCCCGTTAAAACTTGTCGACTTTCTTGAGTCGCAACCGCAAACTGGGTTTCATTAATAATTTCATGGAAGGTTTTACCAGAAATTGTAAAAGTTGATTCATCAGGAATTTCCGGTAATCTTGGATAATTATTAGCATCCAATCCATTAATCGTGAATTCACTGGTTTCTGAAATAATTTGCGTTTGAAAACTGGATTTTACTTCAAGTGAAAATTCTTTACCAGGTAATCGTCTAATAATTTCACTGAAAAACCTTGCTGGTAAAACAATTGATCCAGTTGACTCAACTGATAAATCTTCACTTACTGGTATACGAATTTCGATAGAAATATCTGTATCACTTCCAGTTAGAAGTAATTCATTTTCAGATAAGCTAAGTTTTATGCCGCTTAAGATTGGAATAGTTGCCCGCGATGAGATTGCATGCATGACATTGTTGAGATTGTCTACAAAAAGATTTCTGTTTACTGTAAATTTCATAATTGCCTCCTGATGATAATTGTTTTTATTTAATTATATATATAAGTTAGTAGTATTAGTAGGTCCTGTGATTTCTGTTGAAAAGGTTATTTACGCTTAAAATAACGTAATTCGACTGGTTCAAAAAATGTGAATAAGTTTATTCTTTTTCCACAGTTAATAACTTTTTAACGATCAAGCATCTGCTTTAAATCAAATACTGCTGTTTTGATTTCGGAATTGGTTTTAATTTCACGACTAATTTTTTCATATGCATGCATGACAGTTGTATGATCCTTGCCACCAAATTCCTGACCAATCTTAGGAAGACTTGAGTCTGTTAATTCTCGTGATAGGTACATTGCAATTTGTCGTGGTACTACGATTTGCCGCACGCGCTTTTTTCCTTTTAATTCATAGGTGGAAGTTTGAAAATAATTTGCAACTACTTCTTGAATTTTTGATATTTGAAGTCCTTGATTTTTCTGAACCAATTTTAAGTCTGCTAATGCTTCACGAGCTAAATTAACATTAATGTCTTCATGTTCAATAGTTGCGTGTGCTTGCACTTTAACGAGCGCACCTTCTAGTTCACGAATATTCGTGTCAACTTGAGTAGCAATGTAATCTAAAGTGCTATCATCAATCGTTAAATTCTCGGCTTCGGCTTTTTTGCGTAAAATTGCAATTCGTGTTTCTAGATCTGGTGGAGTAATTTCGACCTGTAATCCCCAAGTAAAGCGTGATACTAACCGTTCTGACAAATCAGGAATCTCGGTCGGCAAGCGATCACTAGTCATTACAATTTGTTTTTGATCGTTATAAAGTGTTTCAAAAGTATGGAAAAATTCTTCTTGAATTCCCTCTTTTTTAGCAAAAAATTGAATATCATCGACTAATAATAAATCGCAGGTACGATACTTTTCACGAAATTGATCTTGCGTTTTATTTTTGATGGAATTGATAAAGTCGTTAACAAAAGTTTCACTTTGAATGTAAACAACCTTGGCACTCGGGCGTTCCGCCAGCATTTGGTGGCCGATTGCCTGCATCAGGTGGGTTTTACCGAGCCCGACGCCGCCGAAGATAAAGAGCGGGTTGTAGAAGCTGCCGGGACTGTCGGCTACCGCTAGCGCCGCGCCAGCCGCCAATTTGTTGCCTTCGCCCTGGACGAAGTTGTCGAAGGTGTATTTTTCGTTAAGCTTGAGGTTGCGCACAAAAACGTTGGAGCTCTCTTGCCGAGGCCGTTCACGTGTTGTCTGTGTCTGCGGCTTAGGCGTGACTAGGCGCTCGCTAGTTGAATTGCCCTCAATCTGAAAGACGGGCAAGACCTCGATGTTGTAGTAGCCGTAAGCCGACTGGATCAGCTGTGAGGACAGGTTCTTCTCCCAATAGCCCTTGGTTACTGGGTTCTGGACAGCGATCCGCAGTTCATGGGTGTCCCTATTATAGGAAAGTGGTTTAGTATTTTTGAACCAGGCGTTGTACGCAACCTCGTTGAAGCGTTCGCGCATTTCATTGTTAAAATGCTGCCAAAATTTATTGATATCAAACAAATTAGTTCCCTCCGATAACGATAAGCAACGTCTATTTTACCATTTAAGCGGGATGTTTTCCACAGGTGAATAAAAATAATTCAGAATTAACAAGATGTGGATAAATATTTTGTGAGAATACACAAAATTTGCTTAAAAAAGCACGTTAAAAAAAGAATTCGCATGATCTCCTGTGGATATTTTTTATTATAATAACAGTACTTGAGCTGAATTACACGACTAAATATCCACATACTGTGCATAATTTTTTAAACAAGCTGGGAATTGTGCATAACCCTGTGCAAAGCACTGTGCCTTGTCTGTTGTGGATAAAATTACGGGTTTTTATGTTAACATGCGAGGTCTGTGCGTGGCTGCTTAAATGGGACGTAAAATCCGTTATTGCAATTTTGTTATGGATTGCACGGCGCGGTTTGCCGCGGTTTAATAAAATAAAAAAAGCAGTGCCCGCATTCGCGGGTACTGCCAAATGGGGCATTATAGGACAAAAATTTACTCTTGCGCTGGCCGTAGCGCTTGGTAACTTGGTCTAGTTTAATAATTGGTGTTGTCATTCTTGGTCCTCCTTTTGGCTAAATAGCAGTTGTTTGACGCTAGATTTGCGCAAATACAGTAATCCGAATAATAAATTGCAGGATGAATTTGATGCTGACGACTAGAATACCGACACGCGAACGCAGCAGGATAGTTGTGAGCAATTCCAGTATGAAGCTAAACGTTAAAAAGAGCAGGTCTTGCGGTAAATGTTGGAAAGACTGTAGCCGAGAAACCTAGTAGATGCGGATGATCGCGTAGACCAAGGTCATTGACAAGACTAGTAGCAGCGCGCCGATACCACCGAAGAGGTAGAGCGTGTAGGTCAGATCCTTTTGAACGCCCTTGATGTATTCGCCAATGGAAATAAAGACCGGTTTATACGGCGTTATCCATGAATTAATAAAAATCTGCTCCTTGGTCTTCTGCGACATCTGTTCAGTATCAATCTTAGCCGACCCGTTCAGTCCCTGTGCGCTTAAGTTGTCTGTTTCAAAGAAGGTCATGTTGGCAGGCGTGGCGACAAGAATGATTGTCCGATTCATCCACAAGGGTTCCGTCGTCTCTGTTGCCCAGGTGAAGAGCTCGTTGTGAGCACGGTAGGACTGAAAAAAATTGCCGCTTTTTGTTGAAGGTGGTGGGAGTGTCAGTCCATTTAAGTCTAGATAGAAAGAGGTCGTCAAATTTTGCAATATTGAAAATCTTTTCTTTAATGAGTGATTTAGTTGTAGTATCTAATTCTGCGATAGTATCAGTTACTAAAGCAATATAACCTTTAATCATTAATAATAAATCTTGGCGATGAGGCAGATTTCCTTGCGCAATTATGCGCTCTATTTGTGTGAGTTCACTGCTTGGATTTTGATAATAAGCGTCGTTCATCAATTTGATTAGCACTTATTCACGATCATATTGTAATTTCTTTTCTGGATTTAATTATGTAAAAAGGTAAATTGTAAAATGAAGTTGAACACTTGCCCTAATTAAAAAATGAAAAAAGTCCATTGGACTTCTTTGATAGAATGTAATTACCCAATCAATTCTAGAAAGAAGTTACCAATGAACTCGCTTAAT